>NZ_JAHGAH010000258.1:0-34737 GCF_030248475.1 Vibrio sp. D173a | reverse complement strand
CCATTGGGGTCCACTTCTTTAGAGCAAGGTTCTCAAGATCCACAAGTAAAGGAAAAATTGGCTTGGGCGTATTTCCATAAAGGGGATATTGAATCGGCCAATTTCTATGTTCAGCATCTACAAAAAGAAGGCGTTGAAACGCCAAGCTTGTACCAGCTAGCGGGACAAGTATTTGATGCTAAGAACGATACGACTAGTGCAATCTCGGCCTATTTGTCTTCCATCAAGTCTGGCAATTCATCAGGGCAAGTGCATGTTTTGCTTGCGGTATCCTATACCAAAGCAGGCCAATACGATGCTGCTTATCAAGAATTGAATAATGCCCGTTTGCGTGGTTATGACGATGTCGTAATCAAAAACAACATCGCGATGATTCACATGGCTAATGGTGAATACGAACAGGCAATAGCAATGCTCACGCCAATTTTAAAAGACAATCCGGCAAATAAAGTAGTTAAGGCAAATCTAGCCATCGCCTTGATTAAAACGCAACAAGTGAATGCAGCCAGAAAACTGCTCAAGGGTGATTTCTCAGACCAAGAGATTCTGAACATTACCACAGAATTAACTCAAGTTAGGGGTTAATGATGAGAAGTTTTAATAGGCAGAAAGGAGTGACGGCGATTGAGTTTGTCATGGGTGCGCTCATTTTGTTTTTTGCTACTTTCGCGATTTTTGAGTCGAGTTACCAAATCTACGTTGTGAATATGACGGAATACTCGCTTCGAGAAACCATCAGAAATACCAAAATTCATGAAGGTAAAGGGGTCAACAAGCAGTACGAGGACAAATTCAAATCCTTGATCGAAGACGATGAGAACTTGTGGCATTTTTTAATTGATAGCTCGCGATTTTCTATTAAAGGTCGTTACTACCAAACCTACGACGATTTTATTCGAGATAGGGGGCATTCCGGCCAAGCCTTGAGTTTCAATTATGACCTCGCAGAGATCACCGTGACTTACCGTTATTCGCCGGTACTGAAACTATCAGGCGCTTCAGACAGAGATATATCGAGCACTATGGTTCTGAACTTAGAACATGAGGGGTGGAAAGATGACACTCCGTAAACGAACCGCATTGGCGATTAAATACCAAAAGGGCTCATTTATGATTGAGCTAGTTTTTGTTCTTACTGCGTTATGGGGCGTGTATCTGTTTGGTGCTGACCTGAGTCATCAGTTGTTCGTGCGTGCCAAGCTTGATCGATCCAGTTTCGCTTTGGTCAATGTTATTAAAGAGCGCACCCGTTATTTCGATGCGGACGTGCTGGCAGGGAAGAACTTATCGGTGACCAACGCTGAACTAAAGGACCTAGCGGAAGTGGCAGGCCGAATGTTGGATATGCCACCAGAGGATGTCGCGATAAGAATAGAGTCCCTAACTAACAAGACGAACCTCGCAGTGTTTACGAGTAGCAAATTCAAAAGCCTAAATTGCAAAACCGAATCTATTCGTTCCTACGCGGAGTTGGCGCCAGTCGAAAACGCGGTTGTGTTCCCATTATATCGAGTCAGTTTGTGTGAAGAGCAGACCTCTTGGTTTAAACCCTTCTTTAACGGAGGTAAAAGCACGACAGTTGCTATTACCTCCTCTTCAATAATGCCGGGGAGATAATGATATGAAAACTCAGCAATATCAGTATCGAAGTGTACACAGGCAGAAAGGCGTGGCTGCAGTCTGGATGGGCTTATTGCTTGTACCCATTATGGGATTCACCTTTTGGGCCGTTGAAGGGACTCGTTACGTGCAAGAGACCAGCCGGTTAAGAGATTCGGCCGAGGCCGCAGCTATGGCGGTGACTATTGAGGATCAAGCAGGCTCAGCTAGCACATTGGCTGAGAAATACGTAGAAAGCTACGTACGAGACATTAAATCGATGAACGTTTCTGCTCAGCGTTATTACCAAGCCGCAGACGATAGAGCAGGCGTGCTGGAATATATTCAATACACGGTGAATGCAAAAACGACACACGATTCTTGGTTCGCGAGTAGCTTTATTCCCTCATTTGATAAACAGCAAGATTTAGCGGGACGTTCGCTGGCTAGGAAATACCCGGCTTATCTTGCAGACAACAATATTGACATTGTATTTGTGTCCGATTTCTCAGGTTCGATGAAAGACAAGTGGGGATCCAATCGACATAAAAAAATCGATGATTTGAAAACAGCGATTAGTCAAATATCGAATAACATCCTTTGTACATCAACTCGTCAAGAGTATGTTGATGGAGAGTGGAAAGACGTTTGTGATGAGCCAGGAGAAGATACAACCAGCGATAAACTGCTTAATCGTGTTGGCTTCGTACCATATAACGTAAGAACCAGAGAAATCATAGGCTGGAATCAAGCGAATACGACCAGTCAGCTCAATTATACCAATGGCTATAATACCCACCTATCTCCTTATACTTACAACGACATAGACTGGGATTATTGGAGTAGATTTTCGCAAAATCATGTGATCAATTGTGCTAACAATCAAATTTTTTGTCCTAGCCCCGGTTGGAATGACCAACAATACGCTAGACGAATTGCAGACGTAATCCGCTTAGATCAATACCAAGTTGCAGATGTATACAACTATGTCGATTTACCTTCCTCGGTATCGACGATGTTTACCGATAAGTCAGCACGTCGGTCGAATTATTATGGTGTTAATCAGAGCCAACTCTTTAATGGGCATGGAAGGAATGATTCGAGGCAATTCTACAATCTTCGTCTAACGAACAAATTGTCTGACTTAAATCCCATCAATGCTATGTGGGCAGATGGTGGCACTGCCGCTTTTCAAGGCATCTTGAGAGGGGCCCAGATCCTACATGAAGGTGATCCAAACAGTTCCGACCAAGAAGAGCAGCAAGCGTACAACAAGAAAATCAAAATGCTGCTGATTTTAAGTGATGGTCAGGAAAGTCCAGACAACGGCATCCTCAAAGGTCTTGTGGACTGGGGGATGTGTGACAAAGCAAGGCAAGAGATTCCGGGTTTATACATAGGGGTTATTGGTATCGATTTTCGCGCCTCCCAACAAAGTGGTTTTCAAGACTGCGTTGTTGACCCTCGTGAAGACATTATTGATGTCTCTAACCTAGACGAATTAATTGAAAAGATTGAAGAACTTATCCGCAAAGGCTCAAAAACAAGCGGAATAACTAAGTTGTACTAGAGGAAAATATGAAGAAGTTAGTCATTGGTGCAGTCGCTCTATCAACGCTGCCATTTAGCGTTGCCATTAAGGCGGAGGAAGGACTTAGCGTCTATTGCGACAACACATTCAGCGAGTATCAACATAGTGTGAGTGTGGATGATGCCGTTGGGATTGCTCAACATCGACAGGGCTTTCTACAAATCGAACAACAGTCCGAAAGTAGCAAACTCAGACAGCGCCTAGCGGAGGAGTCGAAGCTAGGTTTGGATAAGTCTGGGTGTATGACTTGGATCAGTAACCAAAATAACCATCAACAAAGCGATGGCTTGGTTGCGCGTCTGCATTTTGGTTTTGATCAATCCAGCCTAACTCCTATGGGCAATAAAGCGCTAACCCAATTAGCGTCGTCTTTAAGCGAAGGTGATAGCCCAATTACAGTAGAAGGTCATACCGACAGCAAAGGTTCTGAAGGTTACAACCAAGAACTGGGACTGCAAAGAGCCTTAACAACGTCCAAAGTTTTGAGTACTGATGGTGTGGAGAGAACTCGCATTGTCGTTCGTTCATTAGGTGAAACCCAGCCTATCGCATCTAATTCAACGGTAGAGGGAAGAGCGCAAAACAGACGATCAGAAGTATGGGTTTCAAAAAACGACTCAGTGAAAACTGAAGATTAGGATTCAATCACAACGCTTCATCTTGCGAACGAAGTAGGGTGAAGCGTCAAAAGAGTGGTGTGTTGGTGGGACAAATTGGTGTGGCAGTGGGTAAATCTAAAACGATAATAGCGATAATGGTAGGGGTAGCGTGGAGTGGTGTGGCCTCTACTTCAGAGCTGATTAACTTTAACGAGCAAGATAAACTAAACAGTATTAATGCTACGTACGAACAAGAGTATAAAGCGCTCAATATTGACGAAACTATCTCGCATTACAACAAGTTAAGTGCTGAGATTGAGTCGACCAAGATCAATTTGGCCAATAACGTCGAGATGATCAAATCGGATTCAAATCGTTTAAAAGATAAGTTAGTCGATGGCGTTTACGATGACTCGCTCATTCTCACTTTGCGTAATATGTCTGCCAAAGTGAACACCATGAAGAAGGAAATCGAAACGGCAGGGAAGTTGCTCGTTGAGACCAAACACCAGCTTTCAGAAGATCAACAGGCTGCCAGTCAGATAGAACGAGTGAAAAATGACGCACTTCTCGTCCTCTACGAGAAGATCAAATCTCGTCATTTGGATGAATCGAAACGCATCCTTCATGACTCCTACGATGGTAATTTGCAGTGTAACGTCGCAGAGAGTTTGTCGACCTGTGTGAACAGAAACCTTCCTTCCATTAAGAACGCCTTTGTATTGAGTAAAGGCGGCTTGTCACGCATTCAACTTACGAGTTTTAGAGTGGTGGATGCAAACCAAAGATTAAATGGTGACTTGTCTTTTACTGCAGACGCGAGCTACAAATACGCCTACAGTGCAAATACAGAAGTAGAGCTTAGGCAGGCATTAAACTTAGATAGAGTGCGCTTTGTGTTTCGTTCAAACTCAAAAAATACGGTCTTTTACATCAACGATCAAGAAGTCGGTAGTGGTGAAAGCGTCGATGTAACGGGCAATTACGTTGGGATTTATAGTGTGCGCGCAGTGAATAAAGACAAAACCCAGTCGCTTAAACTCAACCTTAAGAATGGCGGTGATTACTTCTTTCCATTTTCAAAAAAGGCGAATTCAGCGCAAACGGCCCCGGCCAATTTAATTGCCGAAGAATCGAAGAATACGCATAGCGGCCAGACTGATGCTCAAACCAATACAAAGTTTTCTGAGAGCCTGTTGCCTTCTCGAGCGGTGGCGGAACTGAACACGACTAAAGCGCAAGATGTGAAACGTTATGCTAACAAGGTGCTCTACAAAGACGAAGCATTCACCTATTTATTGCCTAAATTCAAAGGAAACCAAAAGTCTCACGACATTTTCTTGAATCGTGAAGAGGCGTCGCAATACTGTGAGCGTTTGTCCTCAAGTTTGCCGAGTAAAGCAGCTTATGAGTATTTGGAACAGTATGCCAACCTCGCTGACGGAGATTATTGGACTGAACAAGGAAAAGTCTATTCATCGGTAAAACACCAAGAGCTAGATAAAGCGTTTGATAAGAACAAGCTCGTTTGTATGGTGAGTATGAACTAAACGAAACAGTCCATAGACGATCGTCACCAAGAGCCACAGTTTGTGGCTCTTTTTATACCTCTATACCTCTATACCCAACGGATCATAGCCTGAAGTAATTAGCTGTTTGTTTATTGGCTCAGAAACGTGCTTAGCTCTTGAATATTCATCTGTCGTGAAATGGCAATTTTATTCCCGATCCCCTCGATATGATGCACCTGTATTGAGACAACTGACTCGGAGATAGAAACCATGAGTATCGTAATTAAAAATGCAAACGTGTTTAACGGTGTAGATGAGCAACTTCTGAAGAACGTGGACCTTCTGATTGAAAATAACTTAATCACACAAATCGGGAAAGTGGATGACTCGAATGCTGAGCAAATCATCTATGCAGAAGGCAAAACGGTGATGCCAGGTTTAATTGATGCACACGTACACATTACGCTTTCAGCGGGCTTCAATGAGCTGGATGGCATGACTCGAGAAGAGATCGCGATTCGCTCAGCGAGAATCTCTGAAGAGATGTTGATGCGTGGCTTTACGACCATTCGTGATGTTGCAGGCAACACATTAGGTTTGAAGAACAGTATCGTAAAGGTTATGCGAAAGGTCCAAGAATTTTGCCTTGTATGGCCGCGATTTCGCAAACTTGTGGTCACTCAGACTACCGTCAAAACCAAGCACAAGAACGCCTAGCGAACGGTCATGAAGACTCCCCATTAATGAAGACGGGCGCATTTAAAGTCGCGGATGGCCGTGCAGAAGTGTTGAAAGCGGTTAGAGAGCAGTTGTTTATGGGCGCATCTCAGATCAAAGTGATGGCGGGGGGCGGTGCATCTTCGACATTTGACCCTTTGGACACGCTGCAATACACGTTAGATGAGATGAAAGCGGCGGTAGAAGCGGCAAGCGACTATGGTACCTATGTGGCGGCTCATATTCACACAGCTCCAGCCATGAAACGAGCAGCAGAAGCGGGCGTCATGTCCTTTGAGCACGCTACTATTATGGACGATGAAATCGCCCAAATTGTAAAAGAGAAAGGCATCTGGCTGGTTCCTTCATACTTCACGTCATCATTGATTGCAGAACGTAAGATCCCGTTGCCAAACGAAGAGACTTACCGTAAGACAGAGCGCGTTGGTAAGGCAATGTTTAAGTCTGCTGAGCTTATCAAGAAATACGATATTCAAAACCTAGCGTTTGGTACCGACTGTGTTGGTAAAGCAAACGTGCATGAAAGTCAGATGCAAGAGCTTGGTGCGATTGAAAAAACATTCGACACAATTACAGCGCTGCGCATGGCAACTTCAAACTGTGGTCGTCTATTTGAATTGTCGACTTACAAACACCCATATCAAGAAGGCAAATTAGGTCAAATTGTGGAAGGTGCGTATGCAGATTTGCTTATCGTCGATGGGAATCCACTAGAAGGTGTCGATTGCGTGATGCAGGATGAGACCAAGAAAGTCATCATGAAAGACGGTGTTGTGTATAAGAACACACTATAGGCTAAACAACTCATTACCAAAGGCGCTCACTGAGCGCCTTTTTTGCATCTTAGGAAAAGAGCAGGTGTCATTTTTCAAAAGCGTTATTGGCTAGTCAATGGATTCGTTCCACGCCTTTGAATCTTCTCGACAACATCCCTCGTGTGAAACCATAGTGCCCCTTTTAAACTCATTCGTAGTGGCTATCGAGAGCGCCTCAATGTTCTTCTCACATTGAGTTTAGTTGTGTTCTACCACGGTAGTGTAGAAGGTAGAACACCTTAAATTAAACGGTATAGGAGGAATAAAGAGGCACAGATTTCATCTCTCAGAACGAAGTTGTTACTGGCTGGTTATTAGATGGCAGGCGTAAAGAAAAAGATAGGGGAACGAGAAGGAGATACCCAAGCATTTTAAGGTTACTTGGGTAAAGAATAAAAGGATTGATTGAATGCAATACACGGCGAACAAAAAACGCGCCTTAAATAAGGCGCGGTTCGGACTAAAAAGCTTTTGGTTAAAGGGCTTACACGATTTACTTCATCACATAGCGATAGGTTTTGATTACCAACCAGCTAAAGGCCTTGATTAGCGCCTTTACGGTTTTAAAAGCAGCTTTACCAACCGTTATCATCAATTCGCCAGCAACGGTAAGGCAGGTGTGTAAATCAGTTTTTTTGAACTCTGTGTAAGTCATGTTGGTCTCTCATTTTTAAGTGGGGGACTCCTGTCGCTTAATGCATACCCTGTAGCGATATAGTAGGAATAAGAGGGGGTAAGGACTTACCATTTAGCGCCATCTTTAGTGTAAAGATAGCGAAATGATATCGATTGGGTTGGTCACTGATAGCTAGGTTGATTCTGTGATGAGTGGGTTATAGATACAAAAAAACCACCACTAAACAGTGATGGCTTTGTAGTATTTTGGTGTTACTAGTATTTCACAAACAACATTTTTCTTAAGCTGTTGCAACGAGAACTATCCAACGGATCACCTAGGTAATCTCCGTCTTCAGCGGCTTTCTTCATTACCAGCGCTCTTGCGCGGTCACCACTATCCAGATCTTGATACTCTTCCAAGGTTTTCAGCTTGAGCAAGCGATATTTTGATTTGTCTTTGCTAGATGCAATGTGATCGTAACAGTAACTCATTGCACCTGCGTTCGCACCAATCTTGCTAGCGTCTGTAATCGCGTATGCGTTAAAGCCAATCGTGCTCGTCAATAAAATTAAAAGGGCATTGCGTGCTTTCATTTCTCTTTCCTAATTCAAACAAGTTGATAAGTAAGATAAAGGGGAATGACTTTCAAAAATTGCCATTAAACGACATTAGTTTTTAGGAAAGAGAAAATGAGTTTTGATCTTGAGGAAAAATTGTAGGAGGCGACGCAATATAGCTAGCATGCTTGGGGGCAGCTTGTTTTACATTTGAAAGCAGAATAGAGGATAGTCGAATGACCTTCACTCAATTGACAACTCTAAAAATAAAACGTGCTGAAATTATTTGAGTTCATTGTATTTGTCTTTATTTATACTTTTGATGCGCACGAATTGCTCATGAGCTGGTATCTCTATAACTTGCATTAAATGTAGTTTAATTGCTGATTATTATGGTTTTTGTTTTTCGTTTTTACGTGTTACATCTTCGTAAAATCTATCTTTTCTCAAGTTTTAGTAATGATTGTAGTCGAAATGATTCGGCTGTATCTTTCATTTTTTTAGATAATTAGTTTGAGTTCGAACTAAATTTAAGGCATTTTATATTTAACTAACCGTTCAATTAAAAATAACAAGGATGTAAAATGCCCAAGGTTGGGATGCCTGAAATCAGAAAACCGCAGCTAGTCAAAGCGACGATGTCGGTCATTGACAGAGTTGGTTTACACGCCGCGAGTATCTCGTTGATCAGCAAAGAAGCAGGGGTATCAACGGGGATCATTAATCACTATTTCGGTGGTAAGCACGGTCTGTTAGAAGAGACAATGCGTGAGATCCTGCGCCAGCTTTCTGCCACCATCAAAGAGAACCTAAGCCAGCTGCCAGCTGATGCGCATCATCAACGTATTAATGCCATCATCGACGGCAACTTTGTGGGTTTCCAAGCCGAGAACCAAGTGGCAAAAACTTGGTTGGCGTTCTGGTCGTACTCCATGCATGACGCGCAGCTCAAACGTTTGCAACGAGTGAATGAACGACGCCTCCTTTCTCACCTAAAAAAAGAATTAAAAGCTTTGCTGGATCAAGATCAAGATCAAGCAGAGCTAGTAGCGCATGGTATTGCGTCACTGATTGATGGCATTTGGCTGCGCGGAACGTTCAACCCGCAAGGCATCGATGCCGAGAAAGCGCGCGTCATCATCAACGACTATCTCGATAAACAGCTCACGTTCTACTCAAAACTAAAATAAAGAGTCAAACCTTCAAATGGATATGAAAGCACACTACATCGATGGTGCCATGCACCTAGGATGCTCAGAAGAACACTTCACCACATACAATCCAGCCAATGGTGAACCGCTTGCAAATGTGAAGCAGGCTAACCAGCAAGACATGCAAGCAACAATTAAATCTGCCAGACGTGGTTTTGCGATTTGGTCTGCCATGACGGCGACAGAACGAAGCCGCATTTTGCTTAAAGCGGTGGCGCTACTTCGTGAAAGAAACGACGAACTGGCAGCATTAGAAGTCGCGGATACGGGCAAACCGATTCAAGAAGCGAATTGCGTAGACATTGCAACGGGCGCAGATGTGATCGAGTACTACGCAGGCCTTGCGCCTAGCATGCATGGTGAACAGCAACCGCTGAATGAATCGCAGTTTTTCTACACTCGCCGCGAGCCTCTGGGCATTTGTGCAGGTATTGGGGCGTGGAACTACCCAATTCAAATCGCGATGTGGAAATCTGCCCCTGCACTTGCTGCGGGTAATGCGATGATCTTTAAACCATCAGAAGAAACCCCGTTAACTGCTCTCAAACTGGCAGAAATCTACAGCGAAGCGGGAGTGCCAGATGGTGTGTTCAACGTTATTCAAGGTGATTACCGAGTAGGGCAAATGCTCACCGCACATCCAGACATCGCTAAAGTCTCTTTCACGGGTGAATCGGGTACGGGCAAAGTCGTGATGGGTGACAGCGCCGCGACGCTGAAGCAAGTCACAATGGAGCTTGGCGGTAAGTCTCCAATGATCATTTTTGACGATGCCAAGCTAGACGATGCGGTTTCTGCTGCAATGGTTGCAAACTTCTACACCCAAGGCGAGGTTTGTACGCACGGTACGCGCGTGTTCGTTCATGAAGGTATTTATGATGAGTTTGTCGCTCAACTTAAGAAACGTACCGAACTGCTGGTGGTTGGCGATCCGCTTGATGAGCAAACCCAAATTGGTGCGCTAATTTCCAAAGAGCACGAATCAAAAGTTCTTTCCGCAATTGAACAAGCGAAAGCAAGCAAAGCAACGCTACTGACTGGTGGCTACAAAGTCACAGAAAACGGCTTGGCGAGTGGTAATTTTGTTGTGCCAACGGTTTTCATTGATTGCGAAGACGACATGCCGCACGTGCAGCAAGAGATCTTTGGTCCCGTAATGTCAGTGCTTAAGTTCAGTGGCGAAGACGAAGTGATTGCACGCGCTAACAACACCGATTACGGACTTGCAGCTGGCGTGTTCACGCAAAACCTCTCTCGTGCACACCGCGTCATTCACCAAATCCAAGCCGGAATCTGTTGGATTAACACCTGGGGTGACTCTCCAGCTGAAATGCCAGTTGGCGGTTACAAACTGTCTGGCATTGGGCGTGAAAACGGCGTGGAAACCCTCAAGCATTACACCCAAACCAAGAGCGTGTTAGTGCATTTGGGCGATTTCGATAGCCCTTACGCCTAATCAGTCAGGAGGATTTGTAATGCAACAACACTACGATTACATCATCGTCGGTGCGGGCTCGGCAGGCTGTGTTTTGGCGGATCGCCTGAGTGAAAGCGGTCAGCACCAAGTCTTACTGCTGGAAGCAGGTGGCTCAGACAAGAGTATCTTCATCCAAATGCCAACGGCGCTGTCATACCCAATGAACACCGAAAAGTACGCATGGCAGTTTGAAACTGTGGCGGAAGAGGGGTTAGACGGACGCCAACTGCATTGTCCACGCGGCAAAGTGTTGGGCGGCAGCTCTTCGATCAACGGTATGGTTTATGTTCGTGGTCATGCTTGTGACTTTGACGAATGGGAAGCAGAAGGCGCGAAAGGCTGGAACTACCAAGCTTGTCTACCGTACTTCCGTAAAGCGGAAACGTGGACAGGCGGCGCAGACGAATACCGTGGCGGCAGCGGTCCGGTAGGGACGTGTAACGGCAACGATATGAAGCTGAATCCACTTTACCAAGCGTTTATTGAAGCTGGCAAAGATGCAGGCTACCCAGAAACGCAAGATTACAACGGTTACCAGCAAGAGGGCTTTGGTCCGATGCATATGACGGTAGATAAAGGCGTGCGCGCTTCTACCTCTAACGCTTACTTAAGCCGTGCAAAAAAACGAAGTAATTTCACCTTGATGAAAGGCGTAACGGCTCATCGAATTTTGCTTGAAGGCAAGAAAGCGGTCGGTATCGAGTTCGAGCAATCTGGCGAAATCAAACAGTGCTTTGCCAACAAAGAGGTTGTGTCGAGCGCAGGTTCTATCGGCTCGGTACAACTGCTGCAACTTTCGGGTATTGGTCCTAAGACTGTGCTTGATAAAGCGGGCATTGAAGTGAAACACACACTAGAAGGCGTGGGTAAGAACCTTCAAGACCACCTTGAAGTGTACTTCCAGTACCACTGTAAACAGCCGATCACGCTTAACAGCAAGTTAGGTTTGATCAGCAAAGGTTTGATTGGTACGGAGTGGATTCTGACGCGCAAGGGTTTGGGGGCAACTAACCACTTTGAATCGTGCGCGTTCATCCGTTCTCGTGAAGGATTGAAATCGCCAAATATTCAATTTCACTTCTTACCAGCCGCCATGCGTTATGACGGACGCGCGGCATTTGATGGTCACGGCTTCCAAGTACATGTTGGTCCAAACAAGCCAGAGAGTCGCGGTAGTGTCGAAGTGGTTTCTGCCAATCCAAATGACAAACCAAAAATCGAGTTCAACTACATCTCTACGGAACAAGATAAGCAAGATTGGCGAGACTGTATTCGTCTAACGCGTGAAATCCTCAATCAACCTGCAATGGATGCGTTCCGCGGTGAAGAAATTCAACCCGGTCTTAACATCACCAGTGACGAAGCGATTGGTGAATGGGTGAAGCAAAATGTAGAAAGTGCTTACCACCCATCGTGTAGCTGCAAAATGGGCTCGAACGATGACCCAATGGCAGTTCTGAATGAAGCTTGCCAAGTGCGCGGCATTGAAGGCTTGCGCGTGGTGGATTCATCCATCTTCCCAACCATTCCGAATGGGAACTTAAACGCACCAACTATCATGGTTGCAGAGCGTGCTGCGGACATGATCTTGGGTAATACCCTTGAACAATCGAATAACACACCGGTTTGGATTGCTCCGAACTGGCAAGAGACGCAAAGAATGCGTCCGCCGAAAAGAGACTTAAGCTCGATCTCTTCTATCGCTTAATAACTCAAAGAAAAGTCAGTAATCATTACAAGGAATTTAAACATGTCTACGATGACAAAAATCTTTTCATCTATCGCGCTGAGTGCAGTAGCGACAGGTGCTTACGCTAACCAATGTGAAACCGTTCGATTTGCCGATGTAGGCTGGACGGACATTACAGCGACCACTGCTGTTACCTCTGAACTGTTAAAAGGCTTGGGCTACAAAACCAAGACCGATCTTCTGTCTGTACCAGTGACGTACTCTTCAATGGCAAACGGCGACATTGACGTATTCCTAGGTAACTGGATGCCAACCATGGAAGGCGATATCGCCAAGTACCGTGAAGCTGGCACAGTGGAAACCGTTCGCGCAAACCTTGAAGGCGCAAAATACACACTAGCTGTGCCAAAGTACGTGTATGACGCTGGCGTGAAAAGCTTTGCTGACTTGGCAAAAAATGCTGACAAATTTAAAGACCGCATCTACGGGATTGAGCCGGGCAACGATGGCAACCGTTTGATCCAAGATATGATCGACAGCGATGCATTCGGCTTGAAAGACTTCAGCCTAGTGGAATCAAGCGAAGCGGGTATGGTGTCTCAAGTGTCTCGTGCAGTGCGTCGTAACCAATGGCTCGTTTACCTAGGTTGGGCTCCGCACCCAATGAACAGCAATGTGGAGATGGAATACCTATCTGGCGGTGACGACTTCTTTGGTCCTAACTACGGTGGTGCAAATGTCTACACCAATGTGCGCCAAGACTACCTATCTGAGTGTCAAAACGTGGGTCAACTGCTTAAGAATCTAGAGTTCAGCTTAGAGATGGAAAACCAGTTGATGGAAGCGATTCTGAATCAAAAACAAAAGCCAGCGAAAGCAGCGCAAGAATGGTTGAACGCTAACCCACAACAACTTGAAGCGTGGCTAGAAGGCGTTAAGACGCTGGACGGCAAAGACGCAAAACAAGCGATTACTTCTTACCTAAAAACAAACGCTTAATCATTCCTCTCTTTAGGAAAAGGTGGGTAGTGATGCCCACCTTTTAACACAAAGGTTTTATTGTGAATTTTATTACGGACAACAAACTTCCGTTGGGCGAATGGATGGAAACGGGCGTGGATTGGTTAACCATGAACGCGTCGGGTTTCTTTGATGCTATCTCTATTTTTCTCGAAACCATCATTTTATTCGTGGTGGATATCTTTAAATGGATGCCACCGGCAGCACCAATCATCATGACCGCAGCGATTGCGTGGTTCCTACACCGCAGCATTCCTTTAGTTGTGTTTATTGTGCTAGCGCTGCTGACTATCCTTAACCTCGGCTACTGGCAAGAAATGCTGGAAACCTTTGTTCTCGTCTTCGCTGCGACAACGATTTCCGTATTAATTGGCGTGCCGCTTGGCATCATGGCGGCGCATCGCCCGTGGTTGTACACCTTATTGCGCCCGATACTCGATTTAATGCAGACGGTGCCAACGTTTGTGTATCTGATCCCAACATTGGTTCTGTTTGGTTTGGGTATCGTTCCGGGGCTGATTTCTACCATTATCTTTGCCATCGCCGCGCCGATTCGTCTGACTTACCTTGGCATCACCAAAGTGCCAGAAGAGTTAATTGAAGCGGGTAAAGCCTTTGGTGCTAGCCGCATGAAATTGCTATTCAAAGTCGAACTCCCAGCAGCATTGCCAAGCATTATGGCGGGCGTTACGCAGTGCATTATGTTGTCACTTTCTATGGTGGTGATTGCTGCGCTAGTCGGTGCCGATGGCTTGGGTAAACCAGTCGTACGAGCACTGAACACGGTGAACATTTCTCAAGGCTTTGAAGCCGGTTTAGCGATTGTTTTGGTCGCGATTATTCTCGACCGTTTGTGCAAAGCACCAAACCAAAAGGAGGCATAACATGGATGCAATTACGATTGAAAACCTCGACGTTGTGTTTGGTCAGCAGCAAGAGCAAGCATTGGCGCTTTTAGACCAAGGTAAGTCTCGCCAAGAGATCATTGATGAAACCGGACAAGTGGTTGGTGTTGATAAGGTCTCAATGAGCGTCAAACAAGGTGAGATCTGTGTATTGATGGGGCTTTCCGGTTCGGGTAAATCCAGCCTCCTTCGTGCTGTTAATGGTTTGAATGAGATCTCTCGTGGTTCACTCAAAATCAAAGATGGCGACGACATGGTAGAGCTTGCCAACTGTGACGAACAAACTCTACGTAACCTGCGTACTCATCGCGTGTCGATGGTGTTCCAAAAGTTTGCGCTTATGCCGTGGTTAACGGTATTGGATAACGTGGCGTTTGGTCTTGAGATGCAGGGCATTGGCAAAGCGGAACGTCAAAAAAAAGCGCGTGAACAACTTGAAATGGTTGGGCTGAGCGAGTGGGAGAGTAAGTTCCCGCATGAGCTTTCCGGCGGTATGCAACAGCGTGTTGGCTTGGCTCGCGCCTTTGCTATGGATACCGATATCTTACTAATGGATGAACCGTTTTCCGCGCTCGATCCTCTGATTCGTGCTCAGCTTCAAGATGAATTGATTCAATTGCAAGAGAAACTCAACAAGACGATTTTGTTTGTGAGTCACGACCTAGACGAAGCGCTGAAAATCGGCAACAACATCGCCATTATGGAATCGGGTAAACTGATTCAACACGGCAAGCCTGAGCAAATCATCCTTGCGCCAGAAAACGAATATGTAGCAGATTTTGTTGCTCACACTAATCCGCTCAACGTATTGAGAGGTCGTTCACTGATGCAAGCCAGCACAGAGCTTAAGCAGCAGAATGACCGCGTATTGGTGTGTGCAGATAAACAGATTTGGGTCGAGCAAGAGCCGAAAGGCTTAATTCTAGTGGATTCCGATAAGTCGTTGGTGAACTGGGAAAGCGATTCAACCACACTCGACGACATCGGCAAAAGCACGGTCGTTCAAGCCAATCCAGATATCAGCATGCGTGAAGCGATTGAACTGAAGCAACGCAGCAATCAACCTATCTTGCTAGTAGAAGAGAACAAGTTAGTGGGCGTATTGAGTGATAACGAGTTATACGATGCGCTGCTTGGCAACTTTACGTCTAAGCAAGTGGCGTAGCTGTTTCTTATATCAAACATCTTTTGACTCCTCCTCGGCAAAAAAAAGAGCCGTGCTCTTAGACTAAGAAGTACGGCTCTTTCAATTTGAACAATGATTTAGATAGCTAGGTTAGAAGCCAAGGCGCCAGGAGACGGTACTTATTAAAGAGTAGTAATCACGTCATCCATGTGTAGACGCGCCTTAGGTAGACCGTGGTTGTAATCTTCGCCGTCTTTGTGATAGCCGATTGCAAGTGCAATTTCACATACGTGACCATCTAGTTCTGCTTTGAACTCTTCGCCGATAAGTGTTGGGTCTACACCTTCCATTGGAGTTGAGTCGATACCCAAACGCGCTAGTGTGTGCATTAGGTTACCAAGAGCGATGTAAACTTGCGCTTTCGTCCAACCGTCGTTGTAGCCGTTCTCATCTGTGTTTGCTTCAGCAAATGCGTAATTGCCCATGAACATATTGTACTTGTCTGCGGGTAGGTGACCGGAAGTTACCTCAGCATCAACACGCTTCGCGTATTTCTCTTTAGTGAATTTTGGGTCGTGCGCTAGCAGAATAGTGTGAGATGCTGCTTTAGCATGCGGTTGGTTGAACTGGTGCATGTTAGCAAATGTGTCGTGAAAACGCTGTTTCGCTTCGTCGCTCTCAATTACGATGAATTTCCAAGGCTGAGAGTTGATAGAAGATGCAGATAGGCGAATGGATTCTTTGATGATCGCCATATCTTCTTGAGAGATGCGTTTCTCTTCGTCGTATTTTTTCGCTGTGTAACGGTTGTTTAGGTCTGTAATGATTTGATGAGACACGTTTATATCCTCTTAATATTATAAGACAAATGAGGATGCGCTTAGCATCGGTAACCATGCGTACCTCGAAAGTGTGTCCATCATATCGACTTTTCTCGAAATGATAATACGCGTTTCATTTAAATCACTTTCTATTTTTTATTGAAAATCAAAAGGTGCCCAGAGCAAAATTAAAAAGAAAGGGAGTCATTTTGCTCCCTTTCACTTTTCGCTCACGTTTACTCTTTTTCTTCCTCTTTTTCGCCTTGGTTGTTCTTCACAGCTTTGGCGATGTCGGAAACCGCTTCGACAAGGTTGATTGGCAGCGGGAAGATGATGGTTGACGTTTTGTCTGTAGTGATTTCAGTGAGCGTTTGCATGTATCGAAGTTGCAACGCATTGGGCGCTTCATTGAGCATTTCTGCTGCTTCTTTCAATTTGTTAGACGCTTCTAACTCACCGGTTGCGTGGATGATCTTCGCTCGGCGGTTACGTTCTGCTTCGGCTTGGCGGGCAAGAGCGCGCACCATGCTGTCGTTAAGATCGACATGTTTCACTTCAACCGTTGCTATCTTGATTCCCCAATCGTCAGTTTGCTGATCAAGAATGGCTTGGAGGTCTTTATTGAGACGCTCACGTTCTGACAGCAATTCATCCAGTTCGTGTTGGCCTAGCACCGAACGCAGCGTTGTTTGTGCTAGCTGGCTAGTGGCGTCGCTATAACTTTCAATGTTGTTGATCGCCATTTGTGGGTCGACAACTCGGAAGTAAACCACGGCATTGACTCTGACCGATACATTGTCACGGGTGATTAAATCTTGAGTCGGAACATCCAAAACAATGGTACGAAGGTCGACGCGAACCATTTGTTGAATGAAGGGGATCAAGATGATTAAACCAGGTCCTTTCACTTCTTGGAAGCGACCGAGAAAGAACACCACGCCGCGCTCGTACTCACGCAGCACCTTGAACATTTGCGTTGCCAGTGCAAACAATAAAACGATGATAACGGCAACAGTGTAAAGCATCATAAGCGCCTCCTATTCCTTAGGGCGGTCACTGGGTTTCACGGTTAGGGTCAACCCTTTAATTTTCACCACAGTCACGTGGTCACCTTGTTTCAATTTCTGTTCTGCTTTGGCTTGCCATAGCGCTCCGTCTAATTGCACTCGACCGGTACCATCAACAAAATCATCGCTCACAACGGCGAGTTTACCCGGGAAGTTTTCGAGCCCTGTAGTGGCTTTTTTACTGCGAATTTTAAGAAGCAAGCCAACCGTAATGACGATGAGGCCCACAGAGAAAATCGCGATACCGAAAATCAGTGGCAGGGCAATTTGGAAGCCGGGTATATCGCTGTCCATTAGGAAGATTGAGCCAAGCACAAATGCAACGACACCGCCTAAACCGAGTATGCCAAAGCTCGGGTTAAAGGCCTCAGCAATCATCAGAGCAATACCAAGCAGCAGTAATCCCAAACCAACGTAATTCACAGGCATCATTTGCAGTGCGTACATGGCTAGCAACAGGCAAATCCCGCCGAGCACGCCGGGCAAGCCGATACCTGGGTTGTAGAACTCCAGAAGCAAGCCATAAATACCAATCAGCATGAGGATGTAAGCTACGTTGGGATTGGTAATTACCGCCAACATTTCTGCACGCCAGTCTGGAACGCGCTCCACCCAAGTTGGGTTATCTAACGCTAGCTTAAACGGTTTGCCGTTGAGTTTGACTTCGATGCCATTAATCGTTGAAACCAAGTCTTCCGGTGAGTTGGCTATGAAGTCGATGACGTTGAGTTCTAACGCTTCGGTTGCGTCTAAACTGGCCGCCATACTGACTGCTTTTTCAGCCCATTCGGCGTTTCTATCATGTAATCGCGCTAAGCCTTTGATGTAGGCTCTGGCATCATTAATGACTTTCTTTTCCATTGCGGTTTTGGCAGGCACTTCGTCTGAGGCTTTTTCTGTGGATTCCGGTTGCGAATCTGTTGAGTCTTTACCTTCGTCTGAAGACGGCTGTTGTGGTGCTCCCCCCAATGCAACGGGAGTCGCGGCTCCTAAGTTAGTGGCTTCTGCCATCGCAGCGACGTGGCTGGCGAGCAGAATGTATGTTCCAGCACTAGCAGCGCGAGAGCCTGAAGGACCGACCCAAGTCGCGATAGGGACAGTGGATGTGGTGATAGCGTGGATGATGTCCCTCATTGAGCTATCAAGCCCGCCGGGGGTATCCATCTTTAGAATGACAAGCTCAACGCCGTTTTGTTGAGCTTCTTCAATTTCTCGTGACAGATAATCACTCAGAGCGGGTCCAATTGCCCCTTTGACAGGCAATACCCAAACAGTGCTTGCTAGCGCTTGGCTTGCAAACAAGAGTAGGGGAAGAAGCCACAATCGTATCTGTTTCATACAGCCCTCCTTGTGCAACCACTGGGACTTATTGAAAACACTATTTAAAGTATAGATACGAGTAGACAAGAGAATGGTTTTATCCGTCGCCTCCGAATGTATAAGTAAATTTACAAAAGTGAGGCTTAGCAGTGGTACACACTTTCTCACGTAATCTGGGGTTTCATGCGTTGTGGTTCGTAAGAAAACCAGTAAACTGCGAGGAATCAACGACACTCAGACAAGAAGGTAAGTGGGAAGTTATGATGTTAATTGCGATTCGATTGGTGAAGCTTGCCGTTATCTGTGCGGTGTTCTTTACCATCTACGATTTGATTGCATTCGGTGAGGTGACTTGGATTAACCGTTTCTTCAACCTGTAATCCGAAAGATAAAGGGGCTAAAGCGCCCCTTTTTGCATGTCTAGTTTGCCAGTTCTGGTTCTGGAAGGTGGCTGTTTACCACTGACATGTGTTGACAGCGATCTTGAGCGAGGAAGAGGAACTTGTCATAACCACTTTGCTCTAGTTCCTCACGAGAAACCAATTGTTTAACGATGTTATCGCATCGTTTGATCAACACTTCGACTTCCAACGATGACTTGTCGCTTGGAAAGGCTCGCGTCAGTACTTTAATGATGTTGATGCACACCGTGCGTAGCAATGGACAACGGGCCTGGAGCTCAATCAAAGCATCAATCAAGGCTTGATAGTCCTGTTCTGCCGCTCGGATTTTTCTGTATTGCTCTTGCATCCAAGTTTGGCGTTCTGCATTGTCTGTTTCTAGGGCGCGACCAAGGGTAATCTTACTCGAAAGAATCGTGTCACTTGAGTCGGTTTGTAGATTCTCAAAACACCAAGTAATGGCGTTGGAAAACTCCGATTCAAAGTTCATCTCATGCAGCAACCACGCGAGATGAAATTGCGCATAAAAGTGAGCGAAGGGCTTACTTCGATACAAATCACTGAGCACTTTAAACGCTGCAACGTACTGGTTTTCTTCAATGGCAATGTGCGCGGCGATCAAGTCGAGCTCGTCTTGAATTGCCTTGTTTTCTGGCCCGCTCGTGATCGACTTAAATAAGTTTTTGGCTTGAACAAGAAGATCCTCTCGGCCTTCAAGTTTACGCACACAATAGAGCAAGATTCGAATCATGTTGAGCTTGGCAAAGGTATTGTTACGGTAAGTGTCTTTGTTGATCTCCATGTATACATGGTAGTGCTTTAACGCAGAATGATAGTCATGTTCCGCCAAGCATAGATTGACGATCACCAGTTCACGCTCCGAATTGCCTTCAACCAAGCTGTTTGCCAACTCCAAATGCCTAATTGCACTTGGTACTTCTCGGTTAAGCATGCTGAAGTTAGCCGCGCACTCGCGTATATCTACGTTGTTTGGTGACTCTTCTAACAAGGCACGTACTAGGCGTTGTGCTTCGTCGTGTTCACCCAGTGTGACTAGCGTGTTTGCTAAGCCGATTTTTGCCCAGTTAACGTCTTTACGTTCAATGACTTGCTCGTAAACGACTTTGGCTTCTTGATGCAGTTTCAAACGCGTTAAGAAGTCGGCCCGAAACTTTTCGATAATGAAAAAATACTCAGAATGAAATGGTGTCAGCTCATCACATGCTTCTAATCCTGCGTGCGCATCGTTGCTGAGCTCTGCTTGATAGATGGCCTGCAAGAGGCTTTTGCGTTTCACTGCGGCCGAGATACGTTCTCGTAACGTGATGGAGTTGAAAGGTTTGAGCAGGTACTCGTCTGGCTTCAGCTCAATGATGGAACGTACGATGGTCGCAGAGTTCTCACCCGTTACAAGAATAAATACGGTGTCATGGTTGAGTAATTTGAGGTGCTTAAGCTCTTCAAACAGCTGTTTTCCATTCATGCCTCGACCGAAGTTGTAGTCACAAATGATCAGGTCAATGCGCTCTTGCTGAGCAATAGAAACTGCCCCCTTTGCTAAGCGAGCTGTGAATATGCGTTTATCAGAAAAGCCAAGCTTGGTCAGCATGTTACGCAGTGTCAGCACCACGATAGGCGCATCATCGACAATTAACACATTGTACTGTGAGAAAGATTTGGTGTTCATTTAAAAAGGACTCAGAAAATGAGCGTTGCGGCTTATAGCAAACAGCCGCAACGTTCGAATTAGATCAACGTTTCCAATTGTTCAAAGGGGATAGGGCGGCAGCGAACAAATCCTTGGTAAAGTTCCACGCCAAGTTCGCGCAAATACGCCAATGTTTCATTATCTTCTACACCTTCTGCCACCGATTTAAGTCCTAATGACTTTGCTAGGTGTAGGCTCGAAATAGTGAGCTGTTGGCTCTTGAAGTTGGTTAATGCATCTTTGATAAATTGGCGGTCAATCTTTAACTCTGTATAAGGCAGCGTTGCTAACTGGCTCAGGGACGAGTAACCGGTCCCAAAGTCGTCAATGGCTAAGCCAACGCCTCTTAAACGTAAGTTGGCGAGGTTGGCTAGCGACGTGACGCTGCAGTCGTACACTTCGTCTTCGGTCAGTTCAAGTGTGATGCGTTCAGGTGCTATTTGGTATTGTTCGCACAAGGCAAATAGTCGCTCACTCATAGGTTGCTTCAGCGTCTTTTGGTTCATGTTGACTGATAAGTTGATGTCTACTTTCAGTGCGGACATGTCTTGAAGCGCGTTCTCTAGCACAATCCAGAACAGTTTATCCAACTCGTTACGAACCTGAATCTCAGTAATAAACTGCGCAGGTGCAATAATGCCGTGCTCGGGGTGACGACAACGTACTAATGCTTCGACTCCAATCAGTTGGTTATCCGACGTTGAGTATTGTGGTTGGTAATAATTGATAAACCTGCCCTCATTGAAGGCAGTGTCAATCTCGTCGTCATTCATTAACACAGGCAAGCTCACGAATTGCTCTTGCGATAAGTATTGTTTGAACTCACCGAAGATCTGAGTGAGTTGCTGATTAGAAATGGGTTTAGTTAATGCGCGAACAAACCCGTAGCCCGCAGACAAGCACATGTTGTAGGTAATTTCGAGCACGTCTTGGGTCATCGCACTCAAAATCACCACGCCTTTTGGACGCGAGCTTTCTGCAAGGGTTGAAAGTAGGTTCACCCCATTGATATCTGGTAAATCAATATCGCAGAACATCACATCGATTGGTTGGGCCTCGCAAACGGTCGCGACTTCTGACCCTCGATGGACGACGGTAATCGTGCCTTCAAATAGACGATTGAGCAAAATCTTAAGATTGGTTGCTTGTAATCGATCATCTTCTACAATCAAAACGTTCATTTAATTGCTCCCATTCATATTCAGCCACTGCTGTGTCGTGCTGACGATGGTTTCTAATTCGTTGATAAGTGCCGTGCGAGCCTGAATTTCTTGTTCGCTGCCCACCAAAGATTCACATTGCATTGCCGCATACCCAAGTTGGGTTAAGTTGAGGGCGGCCGCTGATCCTTTAATTCGGTGTGCCACTGACTTAAGGCTTTCCTCTCCAGAGTGAATCAGTGCGATGTCATTGTTTAGTGCTTCACATATCACTTGTGCCATCTCGAGTCTTTCTTCATGGCTATAGGCTTCAAGCCAATCCTCTTGGGACTCTGCGTTAATGACTCTTGATAAGTATTGCTCACACAAGGCTTGTAGTTCGCTCAGGGTGTATGGCTTAAACAACACGGTTTCAATGCCGCTTTGTTCTGCTTTTTCAATCACGTTTCGTGAATTCTCTGCCGTACAAGTCACGACAGGAATGGACGCGAGAACCTTATTTGCCTTGAGAGCTTGAGTCAGTTGGTAACCGTCCATATCCGGCATGTGACAGTCGGTAATCACCAAATTAAAGGGTGCCAGTACGTTGTCGTTTTGTGCTTGTTCTAGCGCTTCAATCGCTTCTACGCCACTTGCAGCAAGCTGGCAATTTACCCCCAGCTTTTCAAATTGACGCTTGAACAATAGTCGGTTGATCGCATCATCATCGACGACTAACACGCGTCCGTTCCACTGGTATTCTGCTGTCTGTGCTGAGTGGGTTTGCGTTATCACTTCACCGTTTAGCTTCTGCAAAATTAAATCGGGATACACGTTGGAGTAATGTTGTTCCAGCTCGATCACGTGATGCTTGCTTTCAAACTCATCCAGAGTGACTTGCCATGTGTTTAACCATCGCTGAACTTGTTTGTCTTCGGTATAGACCGGAACTAGCGCCGTCATATCGAGTGGTTGACTGATCATTGGCAAGCGTACTGTGATGGTTGTGCCTTGTTCTGTTTGGCTGTCAACCTCAATGGTGCCTTCCATTATGTCGACCAAGCTTTTGACGATAGACATGCCAAGGCCTGTGCCTCCGAAACGGCGACTGGTGCTTTTGTCCCCCTGAACAAAAGGTTGGAACAGAGTGGCTAACTGGGCATTGTTCATCCCGCATCCCGTGTCTTGTACTTTGAATTCAAGTTGGTTTGGGCTGACATGCACACTCACGATAACCTTACCTTCCTTTGTGAACTTCACCGCATTACTCAATAGGTTGTTGATGATTTGGTTGACGCGCAACCAATCCAAAGCCACTAAAGCATGAGGTGTCGGAGTCCAGTTCAACTCAAACGCCAATGACTTCCGTTCGATGATTTTTTCAAAGCTTCTTAGTGTTGCCCCAAGCTCTTGATAAACATTGCCTTTGTGAACATCTAACTGAAGTTGGTTTGCATCAATTTTTGAGAAATCCAAAATGTCATTAACTTGCAACTGTAATCGCTCTGCTGATTGCATTGCGCTCTTCAACAACTCTTTGCTCTCTTTACGTTCTACATCTTGCTCTAACAACTCCATTAATCCCATCATTGCTGCGATTGGGGTGCGGAGCTCGTGGCTGACGACTGCTAGAAAGTGTTCGCGGGCCTCGATCGCTTGCATGGCTTTCAAGTTTGATGCTTTCAACGCCGTCTCTTTTTGTTTTAGTTCACTGATGTCATCAAACACCGTCATCCGGTATTGAGTCCCTTCCTCTGGATGGAGTAGAGTCTGCTGACGCACACGGTAGTGCTTGTCGCCCAAAGAGCATAAAGATGTTTCCGTACTTTCTGAGTCTGTTCTCACACACTCTCTCGTAAGATCAAGCACTTGCTCTCGTTCTTGGTCTGTAATGCCTTTATCTACATTGCAGCGCGAAAGCATGTTGATGAACGGCTTATTGGCCAGAATCTGCTTATTATTTTCATCAGATATCAAGATCTTATTAGGCATCTGATCCAGTACAGACGATAGCCACTTGTTCTGCTTTTGGCGAATCTGAGTTTCGTATTCTTTGCGTTTAATGGTACGAGTCAGATGGCCAGTTCTAACGATGTAAATCAGCACCGCAATTAACAAAATACAGACGCCAGCCAATGCTGAGATGACGACGATCTCTCTCTCAATACCGTAATTAACCGTTACTTTTTCATGTCGTTCTTTGAGCTGTTGAAGTTCTTCTTTGGTGGTGACTTGAATTACGGTATCCAACACTCGGTGTAGAAACTCAGAATCCTTCCTTAACTCCATACCCAATGCCACCCCCAGTTCCATATCGTCCGGTGGCGCCACTGCTTTAAACTGCGTCCCTTGCCCTTTATAAAAATGGTGATCAATCAAATTTTGATTGACGAAGGCATGGGAGATCTTTCCATCTTCTAATGCCTTACTAAGGCTTTTAAAATCACGGTAAACAGGAGAAGAGGCATACGCAGGGTTACCTAAAAAGTGCGGATAGAAATTTCCTGCACGATCTAAAATACCGACGCTTTTTTGTGCTTGTTTGTTCAGTGACTCGATATACCCATACTGAAGAACTCCGAACGAACGTGTCGCAATAAAACGCTTTTTGTCAGTGATTGCGATGTTTCGTGTTGGGAGCACATCAACAATATGCTCCTGAAGCATTAAATCCACATCTCTGCCGTTAGGGTGAATGTACTCAAATTTGAGCATGCTCTTTTGTTCGAGCAGCTTCATTAAATCGTGCACATAACCTTTGACCTCTTTGGTTTTTGGGTCTGTGTAAGACAGTGGGTATACATTGTCTTTAATCGTGTAGCGAACGGTTTGTCGGCCATTTTGTTGCTCCAAAATCTCCAGCATTAACTCGTTGTGCAACACGTTGATGTTCGCTTCAATATGCATACGGCTGTGTTTGGAATCTTTAGAGTGTTTGATGTATTTGTTGATAATGCCCATCAACTGTTGAGATTCTTTCCTCGTAAAGATGGTGACAGCGCCAGGCGTGAGGGTTTTGTTATAGACCACTTTACCTGTGAGTTCGCCTTGAGGGTTTTTAAAGCCATAAGAGCTAAGCGTAGACAAGCCTACAACTGCAGCATCAGCTGCCCCGGTATTTAACGACGTTGTCATCATGACGCTGTTGCGCACGGTATGAACATGCTCAAAGCCGAGAGCGTCAATCTGATCACAGGCACTTGAGTCCTTGACGCAAACCCACTTGAGTTCGCCTAGAGGAGTATTTTCCAAAGCAACGTCACGCAACCAAACTAAGCGTAAAGTCTGAAAAATCGGCTCAGAGAACAGAAAACGCTCCGCTCTTTTTTGGGTTGCAACAAAGCCAACGGTGAGATCAATCTCGCCGTTTTCTAGGCCTTTAAAAAGGGTATCGAGGCTGGAGTAGGGAACATACTCGGCGTCAATGTGCAGATCGTGCAACATGCTTTCTGCATACTCGATGTTGATGCCTTCTTTCGATTCTAAGTTTCCCCAATAAGGGAGCCAATCGCCTGCAAGAACGCCAACCTTCACGCTCTTTTGGTTGTCGAGAAACAATCGGTCATTTTTACTTAGGAAATTTTCCGCTAAAGCACTGAAAGAGAAAGTAATAAGCAATGCTGCGATTGAGGCAAACAGTTTCAAGGTTTTATTTTTCCAAGTAGGGCGCGAGTCAAAAAAGGGGGCGGAATCGTATAGCTTTCAACGTTATTCGCCAATCAAGGATGTTTGTCTTGTCGACAAGTGACGTTTGATATTCAAGTGAGTGAGTTAAACGAGATCGAGACCAAAGTAATCAATGACTTATGAGAGGGTACTCAATATCTAAATAGGAGGTAATGGAAAAAAGCCAGAAAGCAACTAAGGTCATATTAAGAGGTCGGGTAAGGAAATCCCAGCTATGAAGAGAAAGCTTACTACTAAAGTGTTACATGGATGTTTATTAATGAGTTTTAGCGCTTCAACTTTAGCAGGAATACAAAATACAAAAATCAATACCAGCTTAGTTCCCACTCTCGAAGGCGATCCCAAGGTTGACTTTCAACTGGCTCGTGTTGGTTGGCATTTATTCAGGGACCCAAAACTGTCATCGAATGGCAAGATCAGTTGTGAAACCTGTCATAACCTATCCACTAATGGTGCAGAACAGACGCAAGTTTCTACTGGAGTACATGGCGTTGGCAATCGTAATTCAATCTCCGTTTTTAACGCGGCTTTAAATTATCGGTTCCTGTGGGATGGCACAGCAAATTCGTTGATGGTTCAAATCGACGGACCTGTCCAAAACCCTTTAGAAATGGATTCTAATTGGGAAGAGATAGAAAAGTATATTCAAGCTAATTCGTTATATAAATTTCTATTTGAGCAAACGGATAAACGTATTAATGTGACCAACATTAAGCGTGCAATTGTGGAGTTTGTTAAAGGGCTCCAGACGCCAAGCTCTCCATTTGATGCGTATTTACGTGGTGATACGGACGCTATGAATGAACAGTCAATAGGAGGGTGGAAGGCCTTTCAGCAAGTGGGCTGTGTTCAGTGCCACCAGGGGCGGAATATTGGCGGGTCCATGATTCAGCAGTTTAGTTATTTTCAAACGCGAGAAAAAAATCTTGATACGGGGCGACATTTAAGAACCTCTGATGGAGAGGATAAATTCTATTTTCGTGTGGCAAGCTTGCGAAATGTGGGGCAAACCGGGCCTTATTTTCACAATGGGCAAGTTGATAAACTATCGGATTCTATTCAAATTATGTCGCAGGTCTGGGGGTAACGATGAGCGACGACAAAGTGGCAGATATCGAAGCCTTCCTGATGACGTTAAGTTCCCCAAGGCCTGCAATTTTGGAGGTGTTTGAAAATGAATAAATTTCGCTTAGCTAACGCCGCCTTGTTCGTCATTATTACCGTGATGGCGGTTCTGGCGTGCATGACTCATGTTAATTCAAGAAATACTCAAGCGGTATACACATCGCTTTCTGAGATTGGTCACCATTTAATAGAGGCTCGGGATAGCGTGGTTAATCCCTACTCGATCCGAGAGCGGAGGAATTATGAAATCACGCATAGTTTAGTTGAGCTAGAGCTTGCTTCTGAACAATTGATTTCTGATTTCAAACAGTCGATTTGGTTTGATATCACTTCAACTAGGTTACGTGCGCAAAGTATCGTTGTTCAGTTTAATGGCAAAGTTAGAGATGCGACTCAATCGTTAGACATGCTAATTGGTGTCCAGGTTGCAAATCAATACGAATTACTCACACTACATAACATTTACAAAGACCAATTTAGCGCCCAAACCGATGATATATGGTTGGAAGAGCATTATTTTGATTTTTTAACCAATGCGGCGTTACAAGGTGATAACCCCCAGAGCCAGAGTATCTCATTATTTTTGAATAGACTGCGCCAAAGCGAGCGCAAGATAGAGTTGCTTACCAACAGGATTCTAGAAGGCCATTACTTTGAGTTTGTTGAGTATTCTGAGCATCAGTTACTTGAAATCGCGCAACGTGAATCCAGGCTGACGTGGCTGTTTGTTCTCCTGTCCATTATCTTATTAGTGACGGCGTTTGTGCTGCAAACTCAACATCGTGTGAATAAGCTCAAACATCTCAATGACGAGTTAATAGAAGCGACAGAGAAAGCGGAGCGCGCAGCCAAAGCGAAGTCACAATTCTTAGCGACCATGAGCCATGAGTTAAGAACACCAATGAATGGGGTATTGGGTATTTCACAAATCATTGCCAATGAAACTCAAGAAAAAACAACCAAAGAACATGTGAAAATAATCTTGGACTCCGGCCAGCACCTGATGACGATTCTCAATGACATATTGGATTTTTCTAAAGTGGAAGAGAATAGACTGGATTTAGAAGCGGCACCTTTTAATTTGTTGCAAGTGTTAACTCCCGTTTGTAGCGCGATTCAGCCGCTTGTTGAAGAGAAAAATATCCAGCTTTATGTCGAAAATGAAGTGCCTGACACTATCGAGTTTAAGGGGGATTGTGCCCGTGTCCGCCAGATCTTGTTTAATCTCGCAGGCAATGCGGTGAAGTTTACTGGCGATGGGCACGTATTGATTCGGACTGAGCTTGATGAGCAAAAGCGATGTCTTCTTATCTCAGTCAATGATACTGGTATCGGTATTCCGGGAGATAAGCAAGGTTGTATTTTTAACTCGTTTGAACAGGCTGATACTTCTACCACGCGTAAGTTTGGCGGAACCGGGCTTGGTCTTGCGATTGTCAAAAAGCTCACGGAATTGATGAGTGGAGAGATTAAACTCAAAAGTGTTGAGAGCATTGGGACTCAGTTTGTAGTGGAGCTTCCTATTCCTTGGATAGAGAAAGAATTGCCAGCAACACAAAACACCCCAGTTAAGCAACAACGGGAGAGTAAACGTCATCTTCACATTCTCCTTGCGGAAGACAACCGAGTGAACGCGATTGTGGCGAAAGGCTTTTGTGAGAAGTTAGGACACACGGTTGAGATTGCTGAGAATGGTTTGATTGCGACCAAGAAAGCACAAGAACACCAATATGACCTGATATTGATGGACAATCATATGCCAGAGATGAGCGGGGTTGAGGCGACGCGCTTTATTCGTGAAAGGCTTGGTATCAACACCGTATTGTTTGCCTATACCGCCGATGTATTTAGAGAAGCGCACGACAACTTCATTGAAGCGGGGGCAGACCATGTCCTGACTAAGCCGCTACAGCGTGAGAGTTTTTCTGATGCGCTCAAGCAGTTCTCTTCTCGTTTACCTGTCCAGAATTATGAAGTATTAGAGCAGACTGAAAACGTGATTGAGTTGCACCGTGAACCGATTGAGAAGCTGAGGCTCACGGAAGAGGAGTTAACTCAATCAGAGATGTTAGACATGCTGAAAGAAGATCCTGATGCACGTTTAGATTTGCTTGAAACCATTGTGAACGACTTCGAAAAGTCGGTTGATGAGTTGATTGAGTATTTCATGGCTGAAGACTTAGCGCCACTTTATAGCACTTTGCACACTACTAAAGGGGTGGCGTTGAATCTTGGATTAGATACGCTAGCGAATCAGGCTCTAGCAATCGAAACTCAAGTGAAGAACAAACAGATACCTGATATTGAGCAACTGCAGAAACTGATTAACCGATTGCAAGTTAACGTACATCAAGGGCAACGCTTGATTGACCGATGTCGGACGCGTCAAGCGGATTCAAATCAAGTGATTTAGTCGCTCTATACCCGCATTTTCTGCCTTGTGAGTGGGAGTAAGCCCTAGGTTGTGGTCTACTTAGCTCTCTTTTGAAATCATCTCCTTTTGGAGTGAACAACGACAGGGCAGGGAATTGCAATGAGTCAACACACCGCAGCGATTAAGTGGCAGCGTCAAGCCGACGAAACCTTCAGTGATAATCAATACAGCCGAGCGCACGTTTGGCAGTTCGACGGCGGGCTTTGCGTTCCTGCTTCTCCATCTCCTCATGTTGTCCCGCTTCCTCTATCAGTAGCAGAGAATGTTGACCCAGAAGAAGCGTTTATTGCGGCGCTTTCAAGCTGTCATATGCTGGTCTTTCTCTCTATTGCTGCTAAGCGTCGTTATGTGATTGATTCCTACGTTGATGAAGCGGTGGGCGAGCTGACTGTAGGAGAAAATGGCAAAGAGTGGGTTTCAAAAGTAACGCTTAGGCCAAACATTGTCTTTTCTGGAGACAAACAACCGACGCGTGAACAGTTAGAAAAAATGCATCACATGGCGCATGAAAACTGCTTTATTTCTAACTCCGTGAAGACTGATGTCGTGACAGAGTTATTGGATTAGAAGAGTGATTCATTAAAAGTGTTACGAAGGCAGGCACTCTTGCCTGCTATTAAACCCCAAGTTAAAGCTCTAATTAACCGTTTGACAGTTTGAATATGGGTGACTGGTCTCACGTTTCCTTTCATTTCAAGCCGATATGTGGGCCAATGTTGTGCAGTGGCGCAAACTGTTTGTTGTTAAATTAATGTTAATATCGAATGGTGTGTCATTGATTAATAGCGAGCATGGATGTGCAAACGCCTTTGAATCCCTTTATTCAAGCGAATGGATTACCCCAATTTGGTCATTTAACATCGATTCCTGAATCGCTTCAGCTGGATGCGTTTCAGTATCTTAATGAGATGGACGAGCCTGTATCGAGTGGGCGTAAGCGATTCGACTACAAGCAGTTCCAGTTCGTCTCGATCGTGACAGAGAAATACATGATTGGCGTCGCGATTGCTGATATTCGCTATTTAGCGTCTGGCTTTTGCTATGTGTTTGATACTGAAACTCATGAGCTCGTTGAACAGCAGTGGCTAAAGCCGCTCAACATGGCCTATCAAACACAGCCTTCTAGTTGGAACAGTCAAGCCTATCTCGCTAATGATGCCATTCAATTCAAGATTGAACATGGACTCTGGCACATACAGCTTTCAACAGACCTTATTCAAGCTGATTTGAGGTTAAAACCTGAGTCAGAAAGCTTGCCTTTGATGCTCTGCACGCCTACCGCGTATTCGGGATGGACCTACACCCAAAAACACAACGCGCTCGCTGTTCAAGGTGAAATGAGCGTGAGAGGGCAACCGCAAGAGCTAGCCAATGCAGTCGCTGGGTATGACTTCTCTGCCGGTTATATGCGCAGAGAGACCAGTTGGCGGTGGGCGAGTATCAATCATCGCCGTGAGGACAAAAGCATAGGGCTGAACCTTGCGGCTGGTGTGAATGAAACTGGGAATTGTGAAAACGTCATTTGGATTGATGGAGAACGCCACTTGATGCCGCCCGTACATTTCGAGTTTTCTCGCATGCATCAAGAAGCGTCATGGCGAATTACCTCACAAGACAAGCGCATCGACTTGATCTTCAAGCCTAAAAATCAACGATCAGAGAAAAAGAACTTTTGGTTTTTGAAGAGTAACTTTCGTCAGTTTGTCGGTTACTTTTCAGGCTATTTGATTGATGAAAATGGCATTAAACACGAACTCGATGAGGTGATGGGACTCACCGAAGATCATTACGCGAAATGGTAGGGACGGACTATGGAATGGTCACAGATTACAGAGCATCCTGATTTATTGTTGATGTTGCTCGCGCCAATATTCTTTCTTTGTATTGCGGCAGAATATTGGTTTGGACAGCGGGGTGGTCGATTGCCTGAGAGTGCGCGATATTACTTGCCAGAAGTCGTGTGTAACTTTGTATTGGCTGGGCTTCATCAAGCGACAGATATCTTAACAGGGCTGTTGATCGCTAAACTGTATTTGTGGTGGTTTGGTTGGCGCTTGTTTGATATCGAGATGACGGTTTCAACCTTCCTGTTACTCATGGTATTGCAAGATTTCTTCTATTATTGGTTCCACCGAGCAAGCCACCGTATCCGTTGGATGTGGGCAGCGCATGTGGTGCACCACAGTTCAGAGCGTATGAACTTCAGTACCGCATTTCGCCAAAGCCTGATGTACCCACTAGCGGGTATGTGGTTATTCTGGTTGCCACTGGTCATTATTGGATTTGATCCTAGATGGGTGGTGTTTGTTGTGCTGCTCAACCTTGGTCTGCAATTCTTTGTTCATACTCAGTCGATTCGTTCCCTTGGACCTTTGGAGTGGGTCTTCAATACACCATCCCACCACCGCGTGCATCATGGCGTGAATCATCAATACATTGATAAAAATTACGCTGGCGTGCTGATCATCTGGGATCGCATGTTTGGAACATTCGAGCCAGAAGTAGAAACCGTCCGTTATGGCATCTCAAAGCCCGTTAACAGCTTTAATCCTATTACCGTGACGTTCGCGGAATGGAAAGATATGTTCAAAGAGGTGACTCGTCCCAATTTGTCTTGGCGTCAGCGCTGGCGGTGCTTGTTTGCTCCTCCGTCCGATACAATTGAGTAACGGTTCTGAATGATTAACTAAACACCATACCATTAATGCTTGACAGTGTTCGGTGATGTTGTTTTAATGCGTACGGCGCTTTGTAAGTTTTAAGGAACGGACGATGACATTTAATCGAGTTTTCTCAATCGTAACGATGACAGTGGCTACGCTTGGCTCTGGGTACGCATACGCAACGCCTGCTTTTACTGAAGAGCAGTTGTGTAAAGCAGGCTTGGCACTGGCTATTGATAAGCAGCCTCGCGGGATTAAATCCACGGGAACGTCGGGTCAACGTATTTTGCTGGCTTTGAAAAATGGCAAAAACGATTGGGATTACCGCTGCACGGTGAATCGTCAGAATCGTACGTTAAAGATTGATGCTAGAGACTTGAAGCGAAATGACAAATACTTCGCTCAAGCAATACGTTATCGCGTCAATGAAGGGAAGCGATCGGTTGAGGTCACCATGAAGAAACGCGCTGGTGGCGGGCTGAAAAACGACACGTTCACGACACTTCAGTTGGATTAACCCCAAAGATATGGGGAACATAATAACGAAGACGCGCCCCTGCACTCTGCAGGGGCTTTTTTATGCCTGCGGTTAGAGGTAGCAAATACAGAGATCGATTACAGCCACAGCATGATAGCAATGAAGTACGAATTTAAAGGATATTTTAGGGGACTGATAAAGAAGTTAGCTTGAGGAGAAAGCTTGGAGCGGGCAGCGGGAATCGAACCCGCATCATCAGCTTGGAAGGCTGAGGTAATAGCCATTATACGATGCCCGCGCATCGATAGGACTCATTCAATATGCCAGATTGAGTGCAAAAGAAAAGTCTTTTTTGCTCAATAAGTTGCTTAGTGAGTAAATAAGTACCGATTCGTTCGAAAAGTGTGCAATGTTGTTGGCAATATGTCGCTCTGAATACGATTTCTCTTTCTTTCTCAACCAGTGTTTTACTCTGTTCTTACTCTCTATTGCGTCTTGAATTTGAACACTTGGCATTCATGGTCAAGACTAAATGTTGAAATGATTCAATATTTTCTCAGGTTCGTAAGATTAAATACCACAACTTGCCGAGAGAGACCGGCGTGATAGAGAGGGGAAAGAGTATGTGGAAAGGTTTATTGGCAACGCTGTTTGCTATCTCGCTGGTCGCTTGTACCACGGTAACGACCGATGTCGACAAGCAAGCGGATTTCTCATCCTATAAAACTTTTGATTTCGGTGAACAATCAGACACCCCAACTAGTTTGGATGCTCGTCGCATTGAGCAAGGGTTGGCGGCTCAACTGGAATCCAAAGGATTGTCGCGAGTGAAAAGCGGGGGGGATCTGTACGTGCACCACGACATCATCAAGGAGTCGGAGATCGTATCTTCTGGTTCAAGCTTTAGTGTAGGTTACGGTTGGAACAGCTTTGGTGTGGTGACGTCCAGCCCAGAGCGTTATAAGGAGAAGAAGTACGGCAAATTGGTCGTTGAGCTTGTCGATACTAAAGCCAATCAAGTGGTGTGGAAGGGGGTTTCTAGTCGTAAACTCACCGAGTCTATGAGTACTGAAAAACGCGAAGAGTTGATTTCGGAAGAAGTCACGAAAATGTTTGAAAACTACCCTTACGGCAATGAGTAAATTCAAGGTTAGATTATCGTCTAATTGCGCCAATAATCATTTGCAAAACGCTCTTTTTATTATCGATTAAGAATTTGAATTGCAAATTTGCACGCACGGAGTTACAACAGCGTATCGTTGTGGTTTAGGTGAATTCTGTGCGTGCTTACTTAGTCTGTGTATTAGCACTCTTTGTTGCGCTGATGGCTTTTGGGTTGAGTCAGGCTTCACCGTCACCAAAAATCTCCTACGCTGTCAGTTACACCTCTTCATTGATCGATGGCGAGGCACATTTAGAGAAAGCCCCGTTTTCTCCTTCACGTAAAGTCGCTGCGAGCTTATTCAGCCGCAACGCACTCCGCGTTAACCATTCCAATACATCGCCAGAATCGGACGATTTCGATGTGCTGCCTGCACGTTGGTTAAATGACGTGCAGGATTTCAACAAACGCGAGTTTACTGACGTAGCGTTGCCTGTCATTCAAATTTTTTATTCGCACTCCAAATATCGGCTGGGGGCAGGGCAAGAGTCCAACCTGATCTATCGCTTTATTCATGCGCGGTAATTCCTATTCATTAATTTTCGAAATTTGATTGTGATGTTTAGGAGTTTGTTATGTTTGATTCAATTACGCAGGTGCTGTTTGCTTTGTGGCACCAAGACTTTACTGCACTGATGGCACCAGGTAGTGCAGGGCTTATCTACTTTGTAGTGGGTGCGCTTATTTTTCTCGAGAGTGGTTTTATTCCCGCGGCACCTTTCCCTTGTGACAGTGTTGTTGTGCTTTCTGGCACTTTAGCGGCGGTGGGCGTACTAGACCCAGTGATGATCATGTTGGTGATCGTGGTGAGTGCGGCAATGGGCAGTTGGGCTGCGTACCTACAAGGTAAATGGTTAAACCGTTTACCAAAGGTGCAGGGGTGGGTAAATGCAGTGCCAGCAAAACGCTTGGAGCAAGTTGACATGTTACTTGGTAAGCATGGCTTAATTGCATTGTTCTGCGCGCGTTTTATTCCTGTTGTTCGCTCTTTGCTGCCATTAATGATGGGCTTGCGCGTTAATCGCGTGAGTAAGTTCCATTACTTCGCATGGTTGAGTGCAATTCTATGGACGCTGCTGCTTTGTAGTTTAGGTTTATTATTGCCTCTACTTCCAGAGAAGCTAAACAAGATTGTGACCATGGGATTGATGGCTGCACCGGTGATTACCCTGACTATTGCCATTATGAGCTTTGTATTGGTGAAGGTGCGTAAGGCTTGGGGTAAATCGAAAACCACGCCGCAATTGCCATAGTCGTATAGTATGCGCCCCATG
>NZ_JAHGAH010000257.1:0-32846 GCF_030248475.1 Vibrio sp. D173a | reverse complement strand
TTACTAGCTTACTAGGTAAGAGGCTTCCAATAGGTAAGTCTTTACGTCACCAAGTGAAGCAAATGCTGCATCGATGGTCTTAAAACGTTCATCGATAGAGCTACTCGAAACGATCTGGCTAAATGTATTCAGCGAGAAAGCCTCGTTTGCTTTAAAAAACTGGTGTACGTTTTCCAGTTGAACTTTATGGATATGTTCGACCTTGCTTAAAGCAGCGGTAAGATCTGAAATGTTAATCGACATTGCTAATTTAACGCCTTTCTCTTGGCCCATAGGCCATAGGATTGGAATTTCTAATTTTCGCTAAGGATATCTTAAGCGGTGTGTCTCAAATATGATTGAGATCAGGCCGAGTGCATTTATTGAGCATTGGGTTTGAAAGGCCAAAGCACTATTTTTCGCAATGACCATGAGATTGACGGCATAGTTCTTCCAACCATCTGAGGTGATACTTCCTTAACCGCCTTGGCGCAAAGTACTTCGTTAGCCACGTGCTTCCGCCGCGTTGGGTGCTCTCTGTAATAATACAGCAACCGTGCTTCGTCGGTTCTAGCACCCAAGCATGGTACATATCGATACTTCCTTTTTTCCCTTTCCATGCTAAGCGTTGGTTCTGTAAATACTCTACGACGGTGCACTTCACTTCAAATCCAGAGGCCTTCCAACGAAACATAGTGTTTTTACATAAGGTGTTGTCGCCATTAAGGATTTGAACCATGGTTTTTGCACGTCGCCATGCTGGCCATTCTGGCGCTCGTACTAAATGTTGCCAAACGACTTCAGGAGGCTCTGGGATTTCAATTTGGCTACGAACATGAATCTGGGCATGTTTGGGGTGGTAATAATCTGGCCAGATAACTTCCGATTTATTCATCTCGGTGGTTCCTAATAGCTCTTGTTCTTATTAGCTTAGGAGAGTGTGGCGTAAAGTGCAGAAACGCTTCGCCCACTCAGAGAACTGAATGGGCGAGGAGGGGGGATTATAGTTGGGCTGCGATTTGGTCTGTCAGGTTATTCAAACCCACTGACAGCGCATCGACAAGTGCGTCATAGCCATCATCTTGCAAAGGCATGTTGATTTTGACTGGTGCGCTATTTTTCACTTTGCCGTTTTCATCGACAATCAACCATTCACCTTCAATTTCAGCGTTGCCTTGATAGCTACCATTAAACTTGCCCAGTGAAAGTAAAAGTTTGCTTTCACCACTTTGGTCAAGCAGGTTATTTACTTCAACTGGCCAGTATTGGCTTTGCTTGCTGCGCAGCTCGTCAATAATACGTTGTGTGATTTGCTCAGAGATATTGTGCGCCCACTGATTGTGTTTCGCTTGAACGATTTTTGTTTCAGAGGTTCGATATACGATACCGCTGTCAGCAAGGTAGCTAGCAAGCTCTACAGGGCGAACCACCAGCTGTGGACGTTGAGCAATCGCGGTGTCACTTACCTTAGCAGAACTTGCTTCCGGTAAGACATACAAAGCGCCAGAGTCTTCAGGTGCACTGCTACAACCTGCCAGAAGGGCAGAGATCAATAAAAGTCCGCGTTTCATTATTTTTGCCCTCTAACTGGGGTTGGATCGTTGACTTCATCTTCACCGAATACCAACGAGTTTGGTTTTTCATTCAACTGCTTCAGAACCGGTTTAAACTCAGTCATCACTTGCTCTAGTTCTTTCAACGTCGACTCCATTTCACTGTACATAGTGGAGTTCGGGCCATAGCCATCCAACGTTTTTTGTAACTGCTCCAAGCTCTTACGAATATCCGCTGGAATTGCTTTAGTGTCTTCTTGGTTAAGGAGACGATCCACGCTATTCGCTACGCGTTCTGCCGAAGCCAGTGTTTTTTCTGAGTTCTTCAGTGTCTTATTCAGTGAGTTCAACGTGTCTTCCATCGGTAAACTGTTCAGCTTAGTGAGGAAGTCATTGACTTGGCGTTGAACTTGGGCGAAACCACCTTGCTTCGTTGGGAATACATCATAGTCTTCAAACTTGCTTGGCACATATGGCTCTTCATCTGGGTAGAAGTCAGTGTCGATGTACAGCGCACCGGTCAACAAGTTACCAGTTTTCAGTGTGCCACGAAGCCCCTTAGCAAACTCTTCTTTAAGCTTCTCTTTGAACCTTGGTAGTTGGCTAGATGGTAGGTTTTCATAAACGCGACCGAGCTCAATACGCACAAGTACTGGGATTTTCTTCGCTGAGAAATCTTCTTCAGGTGTTGGCATACGCATCGGCACTTTCATTACCGTACCGATACGAAGACCGCGGTATTCAACCGGTGCTTTCGCTTTTAGGCCTCGGACTGATTCTTCAAACATCATCACAAATTGGATGTATTCGTCGTACATGCCTTCGCGTACTTGCTTCACATCATCGAAAAGACGGAAGTGCAACATGTCCTCAGTGACTTCATCTCCAGCATCTAAACCAGGTACAGTATCAAAAGTAACTCCGCCTGTGATTAGGCTTTCTAACGAACCAAATTTCACCTCAAAGCCTCCCGCATTCAACTGCAAGTCAACGCCAGATTTTAGCCAAAAGTGGGTTTTGGTGCGCACTAAGCTGTCATATGGTTTGAAAATAAACAGTTGGTATAGTGCACGACGAGTTTCGACATCAAAGCTGGTTGTTTCCACTCGGCCTACGGTAAAGCCTTTGTAGATAACGGGATCGCCAACACCAAGTTTTCCGGCTTCACGGTGAGTTAAAACGATACGCAGGCCTTCTGCATCGGGAGAGGCAACGGGTGGAACGTCAAGCACATCAAAGTGCTCTTTTTCTACCTTGGAGTTCCCCGGTTGCAATTGAATATAAGCGCCTGATAGTAGTGTTTCTAAGCCAGATACACCTTCGCGACCAATACGTGGTTTCACCACCCAGAACATAGAGTCCTCACGCAGCATGCGATCGGCGTCTTTGTTCATTTGTGCGGTAGCAATGATATGGTCATAGTCTTCGCTAAGTTTGACGTCAGTGATAAGGCCCACCTTTACGTTCAGAGCTTTGATTTCGGTTTTGCCGACTTCAATGCCTTCCGCTGTAGGAAGTTTTAACGTGATCTCTGGTCCTGTGCTGTTGATGTATTGGAACAGCATCCACGCTCCCATCGCTAGCGCAAGGATCGGGATGATCCAAATCGCAGAGACCTGCTTTTGAGGTTTTATTTGAGCGGTTGCGTTGTTCTCATCACTCATATTTGGCTTTCTCAGTTAATTTATTGTTCATTGGCTCCTGCGCTTCGTTTTGTGGTAATTGCCACAACAAACGCGAGTCAAAAATCATTGCAGAGAGCATGGTTAGTATGACCACTGCAGCAAATGAGAGTGCAGCTGGACCAGGGTAAATCGCCATTAGGTTTTGCAACTGTACGAGCGCAACCAAAATCGCGACAACAAAAATATCAATCATTGACCAACGACCGATAAATTCTGTAATTCGATAGACCTTTAAACGGGAAATGCTTTCTTCCGGTGGTAAGTACTGTGCTTTTTGAGCGTTGTAGTAAAGCCACGCCAATGCCAGCATTTTTGCCATAGGGATAAACACGCTAGCGAAGAAGATAACCGCTGCAATAGGGTAAGAGCCCAGCTGCCAAAGGAGAACCACACCTTCCATGATGGTGGAACCTTCGGAATGACCAAGGCTCACGGTATACATCATTGGATATAAATTGGCAGGAATGTAGAAAATGACCGCTGCAAACAGTAAAGCCCAAGCTTTCTGCATGTTATCTTTTGGGTTGTATCTGTGCACTGGGCTATCACAACGAAGACACTTTTGGTGCTTTTTATCTTCAATTGGATTGAGTTGATGGCACGTGTGGCAACCGATGTGGTTTTCGTTATGGTGTGTGTCACCTTCTTTCACGTTTGGTAATTCAATCGCAGGAATAAAGTGTCCCCATAGCCAACTCTTGTCGACCATCGAAATGCACTTCACCACCAGCACGGTGTACACACAGAATGCCCAGAATGAGCTGCCCATGCCGATTTCTGCCAGCGAGGCAATCTTAATCAAGCTCACCAAAACGCCAATCAAAAATACATCAACCATCAGCCAAGGCTCGACTCGGAATAAGAGTCGACACAGCGTTTTCGCCATGCGGATTTGTTTTTTCCCTAATGGGTGCTTGAGTGATTTTAAGGCTTCAAGGTGAAGAAAGAGGATCAAACCAACATAGATAGCAGGTAACACGACCACTGTCGCGAGCAGTAACGCACCGAGAAGCGCGTTATGAAATTCCGCCAACATCTTCGCCGCGTGCATTAAGGTGATCTCTTGGGATAAACCTTGAACGCTAAACGACATAAACGGGAAAGAGATGCTCAAAACCAACATGATCAGACACGCAACCGACACAGCGATAACGCTTTGATACGGCTTGGCATTGACTTTGGTTAGCGAATGCTCACAGCGAGGACATTGGGCTTTTTGACCTTGTTCAATATCAGGGATACGAACGACCAAGCCGCACTCCTCACAGGAGATCAGTTGACGTGAATTAGGTTGAGTGCTCATTCAGTTATTATTTCGTACTTTTAATAACTAAGAATAACTCTTTTTCTTCTTAGACGCTTGTTTTTGCGGGGATGTTTTACAAGCTTCTAACCTGTTTAAATAAAAAAACAGCCTCGGAGACTGGTTTGAGCTTTATTTGATACTGCCAACGGAAGAGCGTCTGACCAAAATTGGCATGAACAATTTGTGTTCCGTACGTTCTGTTTCTTCGTTATTGACCAACTGAAGTGAGAGCTTTACTGCCTCGTTGGCCATCACTTGAATTGGGTAGCGAATGGTCGTTAGGCGAGGGTAGATGTAGCGCGCGATATGACCATCATCGAATCCAATCACTGACATGTCTTCAGGAATACGGATGCCATTCTCCTGCAGCAAGGTCATGCAGCCCGCAGCCATGTAGTCGTTGTAGGTAGCAACAGCAGTGATGGGGGTGTTCTTCGCCATCAGGTTTACCATAGCTTGCTCGCCGCCGGTTTCATCTGGCTCGCCGTACTCGATGTATTCTTCACGAATCTTGATGCCGTTATTTCGCAGAGCATCAAGGTAACCTTCGCGACGATCTCTTGCATCTTCAATATCATGACCAGAGCAGATATAGCCGATGTGTTCGTGTCCATTGCGAATCAAATGCTCAGTGGCAATGTAAGAGCCTTTGCGGTTATCCAAAGCAATACAACGTGAAGCGATGTCTGGCACGATACGGTTGATCAGCACCATGCCCGGAATTTCATTGGCGAGCGTGGTTAACTCGGCATCCGTCATGCCTTTGCTGTGTACGACCAAAGATTCACAGCGGCTGTTGATCAACAAGTTGATCGCGTTGCGCTCTTTCACGGCATCATGATAGCCGCTGCCAATCAGAAGCTGTTTCTCTTGTTCACTGGCTATAGTGTCGATGGCTTTGACCATGGTGCCAAAAAAGGGCGCAGAAACGTCGTTCACCAATACCCCGATCGCGTTGGACGATTTACTGACCAGTGCGCGCGCATTGGCGTTCGGGCGATAGCCTAGTTTCGTCATTGCTTCTTTGACGGCGACAATCGCGGATTCACTGGTGTGAGGTGCGTTATTGATGACGCGAGACGCGGTTGCAATGGATACGCCAGCTTCTTTTGCGACGTCTTTGATGGTAGCCATAGGGAACTCAGGATCTGAAATTTGCTTCATTTAACAATGCACAGCGGATGAACTCAAACACCCAATTGAGAATAGTGGCGGTGTATCAAGCTTTTAAAGCAAATCGAACCTAGCTTGAATAAAAAATCCCCAAGCCGAAACTTGGGGATTAAGCCACACTGACGTGTTTTATGTTAAGGGTATCAATCGATTACTGAGCGGGTTTAAACGTCACTTTGTAAGCGTATTGATTGTCCGTTAACTGGAATTCCTTGTGCACACTTGGGCTCCAAGAGTCATCACCGCCAACGCCCATGTGTTTATGATCTAGGCGCACGTAAATCTTCTCTTCTGCGACCAAATCATTGGTGTGTTTCGCTGCTGCTAAGTGCTGCTGAGCGTACTGACTCACACTGAACTGGAAGTCACCCGAGATTTCTAACTCATTCACCTTCAACCATTGCGTACCGCAGCGCAGACCGCTATCGGTAGGGAAAATGTATGGCGTGTGCAATTGCTCAAGTGTTTGTGTGTGCTGGCCGAAGCGCGCCGCTGCCAAACGGTCTGGGTAGTTTTCAAATGGCCCTAAGCCTTGCCATGTAATCGGCGCGTTTTGCTCGTTCAATGGCAGTTCAAGTTCCAAACCGATACGTGGCATTGGTGGTAAATCATCAGCCAATTTCACGTCGACAGATAATGCCATCTCACCGTTATTGCTCAGTGTGTGCGTCCAAGTCGTGATCGCTTGTACTTCACCATTAAAGTGGTAAGCGAACGTCGAAGTCACCTTCACCGCATGCGCTAGGGTTTCACTGTGGCAAGCGACGCATTGACGTTCCCATTGGCCGATACCCGCCATGTCCCAACGGCACATCCAAGCGTTTGGATCGACGTTGTCGATTTCGCTCACGCCGATGTCGTTGTCTAGTGGTGCACGGAAGAAGTTGTCTTGTGGTGCCGCGAGCATTTGTGCTTCGCCATCGACACGCCAGTCGGTCATCAAGCCAGTTTGGCTATCCCAACGCCATTGATGTTTTTCATCTACGCTAGACACCAAAACGGCGTTGTCTTGCTGCGTTAGCATTGGCGCTGGTTGCGTTTCTAATGTTGGTAGAGTAAGGCCTGCTGTATTGCGTAGTGAAATTTGCTCAGAAGCGACTAGGTGTTCTGCGTCTGCCCAAGGCGTTGCAGCAATCAGAGTAATGTCGGTATTTAAGTGATATTGCGCTTCCGCTTTTGGCGTGAAATTAAGGGCAATCTCAATGCTTGCTTGGCTGTCGGCTTCTACATTAAGCGTGAGCGAACCCGTTTGGATAACTTTGCCATCTTCCAACAGAGACCAGTTCAATTGCTCATTATCGGTTGCGCGGAACAAGTTCTCGTTAGTCACCAATAGCGTGCAAGCGTCTTTGGTTTGTTCTTGCAGTGATACGGTGATCATGCGTTGGCAGTATTTTGCTTCTTCCAATGTTGGATGAACCTTGCGATCTGGGAAGATCAAACCGTTGATGCAGAACTGACGGTCATTGATTTCATCACCAAAGTCGCCGCCGTAAGCCCAGAAGTGTTGGCCGTTTTCATCCCATTGGCTCAAGCCTTGATCGACCCAATCCCAAATAAAGCCACCTTGTAGGCGAGGATAATCGCGGAACGCATCCCAGTAATCATTAAAGCTACCCAGACTGTTGCCCATTGCGTGTGCGTATTCACACAAAATCAGAGGACGAGTTTCGTTTGGTAGTGATACCCATTTCTTGATTGCCCATTTAGGAACAGCTTCGTCTTCGATGACCGTGTTCACGCGCGCGTACATTGGCGCAATGATGTCGGTTGCCGTGGTGTTTGAACCGCCGCCTTCGTACTGCACTGGGCGAGAAGGGTCGTAGTTTTTAGACCAAGCGTACATCGCATTGTGGTTGCTGCCGTGACCGGATTCGTTACCTAAAGACCAGATGATGATTGAAGGGTGGTTCTTATCGCGTATCACCATTTGGGTGTAGCGGCTCATGTAAGCGTGCGCCCATTGTGGATTGCTCGATAGGCGGTTCATTGGTTGCATGCCATGAGTTTCGATGTTCGCCTCATCACACACGTACAAGCCGTATTGGTCACACAGTTCGTACCAACGAGGGTGGTTCGGGTAGTGCGCCGTGCGTACCGCGTTGAAGTTGTATTGCTTCATCAAGCAGATGTCGCGGATCATGTCTTCTTCTGTCATCACATGACCAAGCTCTGGGTGATGTTCGTGACGGTTCACGCCGCGGATCAACAAAGGCTTACCGTTTAGCTTCAATTGGCCATCGGTGATTTCGACTTTACGGAAGCCCACAGGGTACGCTTCGCTTTCTAAGTGCGTGCCATTTTCATCCAACAGTGAAACGACTAAGCGGTAAAGGTTCGGTGTTTCCGCCGTCCATTTCTTTGGCTCGCGTACGTACAATGTTTGGAATACCACGTCATCCCACGTACCACGCTCGTCGATGCGGCGGTTGTGTGGGCGGTCGATACGTGGCTCTGTCACAGCTTGTTCACCGTCAAACAGCTGCACTTGAACTTGGTAGGTGTCAGGCGAAGAAATCGAAGTTACAACCGACAGTGAACCATCGCGGTAACACGCGTCTAAATCTGGTGTGATGAACACATCTTCAATGCAGTGTTGTGGTTTAGATAGCAAAGTCACGTCGCGGAAGATACCACTTAGCCACCACATATCTTGGTCTTCTAGGTAACTGCCATCACTCCAACGAATCACCATGACGGCTAGGCTGTTGTCACCCGCAACAAGGTAAGGTGTTAGGTCGAATTCAGAAGGCAGACGGCTATCTTGACTCTAGCCAACCCAAGTGCCGTTACACCAAAGGTGGAAAGCCGAGTTCACGCCATCAAAGATAATGCGCTGCGTATTGGCTAAATCTTCTGCTGAAAGTGACACTGTAGTGCGGTAGCAGCCCGTTGGGTTATCACTTGGTACAAACGGCGGGTTTACTTCGAATGGGTATTTCACGTTGGCGTAGATAGGCTTGTCGTAACCTTGCATTTGCCAGTTTGAAGGGACAGTAATCTCATCCCAGTCTTTGTCATTGAATTGTGACTCGATGAACTCGCCGTCAACTTGCTCTGGCGCATCAAACAGTTTGAATTTCCATTGTCCGTTCAGCGATTGACGCTGGGCTTGAATACCGTCGCGGGCATGGTCAATATCACGGAAACTGGAAAGAGGGCTGTGAGCCTTAAGACAGTGAATGTTCACTGATTGCGGGTTTTCCCAGTCGCGTCTTTGGAGAATTTCTGAAAATGCCTTCATGGTTTTCCTACTTAACTTTTTGTTTCTAATCTTGTTTCGCTACGGAGTTTGAGCCCGTAGCGAGAGTGTCTTTGTTCTTGTTGTGAAGTGTTACTTCGCTAATTGCTTCACGAGATAATCTTTTGCTTGGGTAAAGCCTTGCTCAGCTGCTTGGTTGGCAATCGCCGCAGCTTGTTTTACGTCGTTGTCTTTGAGCGCTGCATCGATTTGAGATCGGTACAACGTCCATTCATCTTGTGCTTCAGGCGATGCGGCAGGAGTTAACTCTGCTTTTTCGGTGTCGTTGGTTTGTGTGCCCAATTCCGCCAAAAAGCGTTAACACCGCGTTGCTGTCAGAGGCACTCGCCGTAACATCAATAACGCCAAAAGGTTGGAACTGAGCAGTGAGCGGAAGCTGTTTACTGCCAATGACGTTTTGTGTTTCTGCGTAAACTTCTTCTGGGTGCTTACGAGTCAATTCGGTGCCAAGCAGTGTCGAATCTGAAGCGACGACCACGTATTTCGCGCCATTAAGTTGTGGGTTCACCGTGATCACTTGTTCAACACGTTCTAAGCCGCGCATGCCCGTTGTGTGGTAGCTAAAGTCTTTTGCTGAGTAATCGGATAGAAGCTGCCATTTCGCGTCATAAATAAGAACGTTCGCAGCAAATAGCGCATTGTTATCAACATAAGAGCGAACAAGCAGCGCGAATGGTGCGTCAGAAGTGATTTGGTAGCTCATCACAGGGAGCGGTTTGGATGAAGCAGAATCTGAAGAAAGTAAAACCGCACTGCTCATGCTTGGCAGATTTGCATCTATAACCACCTGCTGGTGGAAAGGAATCGACAGGGCGGTCAGAGGCAAAGCATCTAACGTTGAGCAACATTGTGGTTGGCTCAAATCGGTATTGAAGGTTTGATCTGGTAATCCACTGCACGCGCCAAGAGACAGAGCCATGAATAGAGTTGCTAGCGGTTTTAGTTTCATCTGCGTTGTCCTTTGTGGGGTGAGCGTATTACTCACCCCGTTGGGTTCATAAATAGTAGCGGGTTTGGATTACCACCATGTTTCGACGTTAAAGCCGAAGGTGATTTCGTCGACGTTTTGTCCACCAGTACTGCGAGCGTGGCCATAGACTTCGCCGCCACGGTTCCACTCATCGGTTTTCTCTGAGTAGGTCGCGAACAAGCGCAATGATGGACGAGCCCAAACGCCTTTGCCTGCTTGGAACATTTGCGCCACCGTCACTTTGTACATGTCGTTGGTGCCAGCGCCGTTTTGTGCTTCTACTGATTCGTAGCCAACTTCAAGTGCGGTTGCCATGTATGCTGTCCAGCTGTATTGAGGGCGAGCACCCACGCTGAACCATTTCTCACCTTCGTTGTTATCCAGGTTTTTGTCTTGGTAAGCGATGGAGTACATCACTTGGAAATCTTCATTCACGTTAAGATCGCCAGAGTTGAAAATACGCCAGCTGTAACCATCGTGCTCAACGCCTGTGTTGTATTTACGGTTTGAGCCGCCTTCAGCACTCATCAAGCCGCCCGCAAGCGCATCCGTACCGTATTGGAAAGCGAATGTGTTTGAACCAAAGTTCCAAGCTTGACGGTAAAGTGCAGAAAGCATGGCGCCAGAAGTGGTGATGTCACTTTCGTCATAACTAGAGTTTTGCGTGAACACGTAGTTCAAACCGACCGTAATCTTCTTAGCCGCTCGTATTATTGATGCGATTACTGACCCAATGATGGGTGTGATCGTGGATAACACGCGCTCAAAATTCGGCAAATTCCGCCCTTGGATTGTGATTGTTACGTTATTAAACGCAGTAGTACTGGTTGGCCTTTTCAGTACTCACATGTTTGAAGGTACTACGCTTTACATCTACGCAGCAGCGGCATACATCCTTTGGGGTCTAACGTACACCATTATGGATATCCCTTACTGGTCAATGATTCCGGCGCTATCAAGCTCTCGCCAAGAACGTGAAAAGTTGGTGGTATGGCCACGTTTGTTCGCGAGCCTTGCATGGTTCATTACTGGTACTTACGGTCTGCACATCGTGGGCGAGCTAGGTAATGGCAACCAAGGCGACGGCTTCTTCAATGTTGCGATGCTGATTGCGGTTCTATTTGTAATGAGTGCATTCTTGATTGCTCGTAACGTAAAAGAGAAAGCAGCACCAGCTAACGCAAAACCAGCAGAGAAATTCAGCTTCAAAGACGTTTTGACTATCATCGGTAAAAACGACCAGCTTAAAGCGCTAATTGGCACGGTTCTGTCTTTTCAAATTGCGAACCTATTGGTTGGTGGCTTCGCGATTTACTACTTCTCTTACGCACTGGGCAACGCAGAACTATTCCCAGTTTACATGGCGGTTGCAGGTGCAGCAGAAGTGGCGGGCGTGTTCTTGTTCCCTCGTATCGCTTCTCTATTACCACGTAAGCTCCTATGGCCTATCGCTTGTGGCTTCCCAATTCTGTCTTGCGTACTTCTTCTATTGATGGGCTTCATCGCTCCAGCTAACGCACTAATGATTGGTATGGCGGGTGCGGCAATTAAATTTGGTGTGGGTATCGCGAACGCGCTGCAAACTGTAATGCTGGCTGACGTTGTGGATTACGGCGAGCACAAAACAGGTCGTCGTAGCGAGAGCGTTATCTTCTCAGTGCAAACCATGCTTGTGAAATTCGCAGGCGCAGCAGGTGGTTTCATCGTGGGTGTTGGTCTGTCTGTTGTGGGTTACGTACCAAACGTAGAGCAATCAGCAAGCACCATTATGGGTTTAGAATTTATGATGATTGGTCTACCTGCCATCATGATGACCATCAGTGGCGTGATTTACCAACGTTACTACCATCTACACGAAGGCTTCAACAAAGAAGAAGCTGAGCAACAAACTCAAGTTGAAAGCGTTCCAGCACAAGCATAATCGCTACGTTTTCAGTTAAGTACCCCAACTCAATTTAGTCACTAAGATAAAGCGCCTCCAGATGGAGGCGTTTTTGTTTGCTTCCATAAAATTTCGTGATTGGCTTAAATTCAATTTTTAGACAATAATTTCAGTTGGTTAAAGGATTAAGGCGCTTGGATTACTTCAAGCTGAAACGATGAAGAAACGTAAACGGATTTCGTTAAGGACAGTGCTAGGGTTGATGTTTGTCTTTTGTACCCTAGTGACAGCAGGTGTGGCGATTACTTTGCAATACCATTTTGCAAGGAAAACTGAGCTGCAACACACCCTCACCCGATATCAAACCATCGCGACAGGTGTGTCGAGTCATTTATCTAATTTACAAAACTTAGCTGAGAACGTGGCACGAAGCGGCGCGCAGCTAGTGTCGCTTATCGGGGTAGATACGCCCGAAGAGAACATCATTATCCCTTTGTCTAAATTGTTGGTAAGAGACCCCGGCATTCATAGTATTTTTGTTGCCAAAGCGAACAACGACTTCTTCCAGTTGATCAACCTTTCCTCAGAGGAAGTTCGTTCACGCATAGGTGCTCAACCAGGGGACAAGTGGTTGTTGATCGCGCATAGCGGGGTGAAGCGAGATCGCCGTAAGGTAAGTATTTACTATGATGAAAACTTTGTATCACGCCACGCTTTAGATGAGTTTAGTAACTTCATCCCGACTCAACGCAGCTGGTTTGAAAATGCTGACCATGATGACGTTTACAATACTTCTCCTTATTTGTTCAACACTCTAAAAGTATCTGGGGAAACCTTTTCCATTAAGGTGCCAGAATCCGATACTGTGGTAGGTGTGGACATTCTTCTCTCCTCGTTAGAGGCGCAACTCACCAACCGTTTTGTTGAAAACAAGAAAGCGCCAGAAGCGGAGGCGTTTATCTATCAAGCCAATGGCCGATTGATTGCAACTAACAAGATGGTCGACATCGAAGATCGCTTACCTTTGGTCTCTCCGGTGAACTTAACGGATGAGCAACGAGCACTGGTCGCACAAACACCAGAGTTAAAAGTGTCGAACCAAAATAATTGGGCTCCGCTTGATTACACCGTTGGCGGTCGCCCAAATGGCTTCTCGATTGATATATTCAAGATGATTTCTGAAATGACCGGCTTAAAGTTTAAGTTTGTGAACGGTCGAAGTTGGAATGAGCTCGTCAACGATTTTAAAAATGGCAATATCGATATTCTTCAATCGATTGCCGACCAAGATGAGTTTTCCAGAATTGGCGCAGTCGGTGAAGCTCTTTATCACGCAAAGTTTGCGTTACTCACCACAGAAGAGAACAAGCACATCAATACCTTAGAGCAAGTGAAGAACGACAGAATTGGTTTACTGAAAGGTTGGAGCATTCAAGATGACTTGCTAGAAGCTTATCCGCAAATGACCATTGTAAATTACGCTTCTTTTCACGATGCGATCGACGGGGTACTGAACGGTGACATTGTAGCTGTGCTCGATATCCGTCAAATATTGGCCAACAAAATACGCGAAACATTCCGTCAGAACTTAGCCATCACTTTGGTTAAGGATTCAAACCTCTCCAACGCGTTTTACTACTTGGTGAATGAGGAACAAAGACCTTTAGTTGAGATAATTAACCGCGCTATTGACGCGATTACGCCAGAGCAAAGAAAAGAGCTGCGTGAAAAATGGTTTGAGGGTAAGGCTGCAGTGTCGACCTATACCTTTACGCCATACGAAGAGCTGGTCAAATTTGCCAAAGATCCTAAGTTCATTAATTCCGTTCAACTAGTGACGATCAATGGGAAAGATAAGTATGTTTTTGTCTCCAAACTCACTCATAAGGAAGAGCGGTACTTTGCTGTTGTGATTCCACAGTCTTACGTTATGTCAGGCGTAAATGAAGTGACGCTATATGCTGTGGGCGCATCCTTGTTTGTTCTTGCGTTGTTGATTCCCGTTGCATGGGAGATGGCGAAACCAATCTCTCAGCCAATCAATGCATTGAGAAAGCAAGTCAGATTTGTACGCGAACGCGAATACGACAAAGTGCAGCGTGTTCACTCTCGCATTGAAGAAATTCATCAACTTGGTCTTTCGCTGATGCGAGGCAGCAACTCGCTTAAGCAATTTGAACAAAGGCAAAATGAGTTTTTTGATTCCGTGATTCAACTTATCGCACGCGCCATCGATGAAAAGTCACATTATACGGCCGGTCACTGTAACCGTGTGCCCGAGATTGCGTTGATGCTTGCGGAAGAGGCAGAGAAATCTGACCAAGGCGTGTTTGGAGCTTTTGAGTTTGCCAATGACGAGGAGCGCCGTGAATTCCGCATTGCCGCTTGGCTTCATGATTGCGGTAAGATCGCCACGCCAGAATATGTGGTAGATAAAGGCAGTAAGCTAGAAACCAACTACAACCGCATTCACGAAGTTCGCATGCGATTCGAAGTACTGTGGCGAGATGCGCAGATTCAATATCTACTCAAAAAGCTAAAAACTATGGGTGTGGATGAGCAACCCGAGCAAGCACTGGAACAAGAATTTGCTGCGCTGAAAGAAGAGTTCGAATTTGTCGCCAATACGAACGTGGGTGCGGAGTTTATGTCGGATCAAGACATTGAACGTTTGCACAAGTTGGCTGAGAAAGAGTGGACGCGTTACTTCGATTGTGGACTTGGTTTATCGCCATTAGAAGAAACTCGTTATCAACCACAACCAACGCCAGCAACAGAAAAGCTGCTCTCTGATCGTCCTGAGCATGTGATTGAGCGTGAACAGCCGTTTGATCTCGACCCTGAGTTTGGCATCAATATGACGGTGCCAGAAAAGCTCTACAACCATGGCGAACTGTATAACTTGGCCGTGCAGCGCGGTACGTTGTCAGCAGAAGAGCGCTTTAAGATTAATGAGCACATGATCAGCGGAATCAAGATGCTCGAAAGCATTCCGTTCCCACCCGAACTTGAGCGCGTTCCTCGCTACGCTACTACGCACCACGAGGCAATGGAAGGCTTTGGTTATCCGAGAGGTTTGATGGGAGAGGAACTATCGATCCCTGAACGCATTCTGGCGGTAGCGGATATTTTCGAAGCGTTAACCGCGGCAGATCGACCTTACAAGAAAGCCAAGTCCTTGAGTGAGGCAATTAGCATTATGTCGAAAATGGCACTCGGTGGTCACATTGATAAAGACGTATTTAAGTTACTGTTAACCAGTGGTACTTACTTAAGTTACGCCAAGCGCTATCTGCCAGATGAGCTTATTGATGATGTCGATATAGAGGGGTATCTAGAGAAGCTATCTTAGCTTTCATCAGGTTTTAAAAAGTGCGTAAGTGCTTCGGTTCTTACGCACTTTTTGTGCGCCAAACTTGAACATCAAACTCTTGCTCAAATTTGGCTTTAACGAAGTCGATGAAGGTGCGCAGGCGTTTGGGTTGATAACGGTCGCGATGGAAAATTGCAGACAAAGGAACAGAAGGGATTTCCCACTCAGGCATCACTTTAACCAGTTGGCCTTGTTTGACCTCTTCGTCTCAGTAACTTAATGGCACACGGATAATTCCGTTACCGTGTAGTGCGCCCATCACAAGTGCTCGGCCGTTTTTACAACGCAGATTGCCTTTCACGATGACGTCACTGTGTTCTTTCGGGTTAGCAACGTTGCGGTAGCTCCAGCGAGTGACGGAGCCAGTCAGAGTGCGGTGTTTCGCCAACTCTTTTGGTGTCACTGGTTCCCCATGCGTTTTGAGGTAGTTCGGGCTTGCCAGCGTCACCATATCAATCATCATCAGTTTACGTGCGACGAATCCTGCGTCTTCCAACTCGCCCATGCGAATCGCCACGTCGAATTGGTCCTCAATCAGGTCAATTCGTGGTGAAGAGAAATCCAAATCTACGGTGATGTTCGGGTATTCCAACATGAACTCATTGACGTATTTGGCAATGATGTCCTCGCCGATATAGCCACCCACGCAGTTTACGCGAATCAAGCCTCGAACTTCTTGAGTGTCGTCGACTGCGGCGATCAACGCTTGGTCGATATCGCGCAGAGCTTTCTCACACTCTTGGTAAAAACGTTCACCAGCATGGGTCAAACGCAGAGTACGCGTGGTGCGAGTTAGTAAGGTCACGCCCATCTGTGCTTCAAGTCCACTGATTTGGCGAGACACATGAGAACGAGAGACGGAAAGCGCTTCTGCCGCTTTGGTGAAGTTACCCAGTTGAGCGATCAAAACGAAGGAGCGAATATAAGCAAGATTAACTTTATTGAGCATGTTGAATTATTTACAGAAACGGTAGTCATAAGACTATCACAGTTAGTTACGAAAACGCGCTGTTCAAAAAATCATACTACTTGAGGTTTATATTAACTTGCGTATGATTTCCGGCGTTTCCACATTTATCGAAGTTAGAATGCGCTCATCCACTTTACAATCTGCTGCGTCCCGACAACAGGGCAAATGGCTCCTAGCGCTAATCGGCTGGGTGATTGTGGTGTGCCTGATGAAAAATTCTAGCTTGATGTTCAGTTGTGCTATGCAATATGACGCAAGCTCGACTTCTGCGGTTGTTGGCGATGAAGTTAAAATCGTAAAAGCAGAAAGTGGGCATGACACGAGTAAATGTAAATTGTCTGAAAAGCTGATTCAATTTGCTCAGCAACATTTGTTGAAGTGACAGAAGCAAATTGGGATGCAAACCAATCTAAGCTACAAATCAAACTGACTAACTCACAAGGTTGGCAAAAACCAGAAGTGTTGGTTGATGGCGTTGACGAAGCAACCAGCGATTACAGCTTCAAATTAGAAGGGCAGCATCAAGAGGGCAATACGCTTACCGTAAACTACTCAGTGAATACATGGTTGGGTAATGTAGAGCTGGATAACCAATCGGTTTATGTCTCAATCAAAGACAACAACTTACTGGCGCAAGAAACCGCGAAAGCCAAAGCAGGCGTTATCACGCAAACTTTGCCAAGTACGTCTTTGGTGAACATTTTCTTGTTCGCGCTACTCGGTGGTTTGATTCTGAACATCATGCCTTGTGTATTGCCAGTTCTCGGCATGAAGTTAAGCAGCATCGTAGCGGCACAAGGCGTTGAGCGTCGTCAAATTCGCACTCAGTTCGTAGCTTCTTCGCTAGGTATTCTGACGTCGTTTTGGTTACTGGCTGGCTTTATCTTAGTGCTGAAGCTAACTGGTAACGCCATCGGTTGGGGTGTGCAATTCCAAAGCCCTTGGTTCTTAGGCTTAATGCTGTTGGTAACTGGACTGTTTGGTGCCAACATGCTTGGTTTGTTTGAAATTCGCCTGTCATCAGGTACCAATACTTGGTTGGCTTCAAAAGGGGATCACTCACTACTTGGGCATTACGTGCAAGGTATGTTCGCGACTCTGTTAGCAACGCCTTGTTCAGCTCCTTTCCTTGGCACTGCGGTGGCGTTTGCACTGGGTGCAGACGTAGTCACTCTGTTTGCTATCTTCACTGCATTGGCGTTAGGCATGGCACTACCTTGGATCTTAGTGGCTATTTTCCCTGACATTGCACTCAAGCTACCAAAGCCAGGCCAATGGATGAATGTCGTGAAAATCGTATTTGGCATCATGATGCTGGCAACCAGTGCTTGGTTATTGTCACTGATGGCGAATCACTTGCCGGTATTTTGGGTCATTCTGATCGGCTTGGTTGCGTTCATCGTTATCATGACGCGTGTTAAACGTATTTATGGCAATAAAGCGTTGGCAATTTCCGGCACGGTATCACTGGTACTGATTGCTGGTGGTCTTGTACTAGGCAGTGTGACTGCCAATCACTGGGCAACGCCATTGCCACAAGATTTGGCTTGGGAAAAACTGTCAAACGAAGCGATTGCAGACCACGTGAAGAATGGACGTGTGGTGTTCGTCGATGTGACCGCAGATTGGTGTGTGACTTGTAAAGCCAACAAGATCGGCGTGATCTGGCAAGATCCGGTTTACTCACTGTTGCAAAGCCCGAACGTGGCGACACTGAAAGGCGATTGGACACATCCGAATGGCTCAGTGACCGACTTCTTGCGTGCACATGGTCGCTTTGGTGTGCCATTTAATATCGTTTATGGTCCAGCTGCGCCAGAGGGGATTCCTCTACCAGTGATTTTGACTGACGATGTAGTGGTGAAAGCCATCGAACAAGCGAGCGGAGGCACGATTAAGTGAACACAGTAAAAAAGCGCAAGTCGCTCAAATACTGGCTTAGTCAAGCGTTGCAAATGGTGCTCATGGTGACCGTGATATCGGTCGCCATGGATTGGTACCGCACCAAAGACATCCCTAAAGAGCAAGCACCGCCTCTGAGTGCGATCATGGCCGATGGCGAGTTTGTCGATGTGATTGCCAAAAGTCATGAAGAACCAGTGGTTGTGTACTTTTGGGCAACTTGGTGTCCGGCGTGTAAGTTTGTTAGCCCAAGCGTGAGTTGGTTAAGCGATTACTATGAAGTGGTTGCAGTATCCGGCGCATCCGGACCGGAAGAGCGCGTACAAAAGTTCATGCAGGCGAAAGACTACCAGTTCGACAACATCAACGATCCGAAAAGCAGCATTATGCAAGAATGGAGCATCAGCGTGACGCCGACCATCTATGTATTAAAAGATGGAAAGGTAAGCTCAATCACCACAGGTGTTACGACACCAATAGGCATTTTAGCAAGGATCTGGATGGCCTAAATCAATGTGTAGCATGTCGACTTTTTTCACGCTTTTACAATAACATAGGTGTTTAAGTGAATATGGCGTGCTACATTGGCAGCGTTCAATGATAAAGGAGGAATCATGGACGTTGCCAAAATGTATGATGAAGTATCTGAGCGCTATCAGAAGCTAATTAAAGACAGCCAATACGTTGGTCCACATTGGGTAGATGAAAAGTTAAAAACACTCGATCTCAAACAAGTCTCTGCTCTCGATTTAGCTTGTGCCACAGGCAGTATCGGGGAGGTCATCAAAACACATTACCCAGAAGCTACTCTTCACGGCTTGGACATTTCATCCAAAATGGTCGATAAAGCACGCGAGACAAACTTTTATCAAAGCGTCAGCGTTCATAACCTAGACCAACCTTTCTCTCCGATTTTCAATCAAACCTTCGACATCATTACCGCACTCGGTTTCACGGAATTCCTTACCAATCCCCAGTCGCTACTGCAATGCATCGCTAATAAGCTCAATGCCGACGGACGCTGTTTCATCAGTTTTCAATGTCACGACCCAGATGGAAAAGACTTACCGAGAAATACCTACAGTGGCACGGTGGTACATACGGCTTACACTGAGAGCGAATTCCGTGAGCTCAGCCAAAATGCAGGGCTTGAAGTGGTGTCTTTAGAAAACCTCGTCGGCTACACATCAGGTGCTGGCTATGTATGCCGTTACTTGCTCTTGGAGTTAAGAAAGCCAAGTTAATCAATTAAATAAACAAGGACTGTTTTTGAAGACACAAGATCTCAGTGAGTTTGCATCAGGTACGGAATACGATGCGCAGTATGATAAACATTACGAAGATGATATCGCTCTGATACAAAAGCACATCACCACGATGAGTGCTCGAAGTTTGTTGGATGTGTGCTGCGGCACGGGTATTGTCACGATACCTGTCGCCAAGAAACTCGATAATGCTGTCGGTATTGATATTGCCGAAGGAATGCTAAAACATGCTAAACACAAAGCACAGGGATTAGATAACCTTTCGTTTTTGCAGCAGGATGCCACTCAATTCTCTCTCGATAAATGCTTTGACATTGCGATCATGACGGGCAACGCTTTCCAAGCTTTCCTCTCCGATGAGATGCTAGTTGGTGTCCTTAATTCGATTTCTAATCACCTCAATAGAGGTGGGCGTTTCATCTTTGATACTCGTTTACCAACGCACGATAACTTAGAAATTGATGCTGAAATGTCCCTGTGGCAAACCTATGAATTGCCCGACAAAGGCGAAGTAAAGTACATGGGTATGAGCGAACGTTATGACGCTAAATGTACAGCTCTTTATTTGAAGAAAGAACGTCACTACCAAGATGGGACAATGGTCTACTCAAGCATTGACTTGAAGTATCGAAAGTTATCTGAAATTGAAGTATTTCTTGCTCAGGCGGGTTTAAGTATTACCGAAAAATACAGTTCTTGGGCAGAAGAGAAGTTTTCTGAAAATTCAAACAATCTAATCTGCGTTGCAGAGAAGCTTTGATTGCTCCAGATAAATAGAGGAAAGCTGCTAATTATCTTCTATATTGAATTCAGAGAGTTAAAGATAAAAAGGATGACGATGTTTCACTGTAAAAAGTTAGGTTTATTTACGGCGTTTTTATCAACCGTTGCAGCAGACGTCTGCGCAGAAGAAAAGCGCTTTTCTGCTCATGAAGACAACTATTTATTACCGTTTTATACCGAGTCTAAGGTAAACCAAGCACGCTTTGCGCCAACCAATCCAAACGGCCACGACGCAAAGGACGTGTTGGTCCAGTTCCAAATAAGCATGAAGTTTAAACTCCTAGTGTTTGGGGATGATGGCTTATTTGTCACCTATACTCAGCGTTCAAATTGGGAAGCGTACGATGACTCAGCATACTTTAGAGACGATCAATACAACCCTGCTATTTTTTATCGTTGGAACTTAAACCCTTGGCGTATTTCGCTTGGTTTTGAGCATCAATCCAATGGTGCTGGTGGTAGCGACGAAGTCAGTTGGAATCGCGTCTACCTCGATAACAAATGGCGCTTTGAGTCTGGCTTTGTTCGCTTTAAAACTTGGTTTGATGTTGGTAGCAATCATTACAATCCAGATATTGTGGATTTCCTTGGCTATGGCGAGCTAGAAGCGGCTTGGATTTCTGAAAATGATCATAAACTGAAACTCACCGTATCGAATCTTTTTACTGAAGGCTGGGAAAAGGGTTTCTATCGCGCATCTTGGAACTTCCCCGTTTATCAGGGGCTAAGAGGTTATATGAAGGCAGAAACGGGTTACGGTCTCACAATCTCAAATTACAACTTCGATGAAAGCGCGTTTGGGGTTGGCTTTGCATTCGACTTTTAGCGCCCACCCTTTAATGTCCAAAAACGTTTTTGAGAAGGAAGTGAATGAAACTTGAAGCGCAATACGTGGCAATTCGTCACGTTGAAGAATCGGACGCTGTGCCTCTCTTTGATCATTACCTCGGTGATGAAAAAGCCTGTTTGTATCTAAACCGACAAGCGCATCTAAGCTCAACTCAAACATTGCAATCTATCAATAGATGGCGAAGTCAATACAAGTTGGCTAACCCTAATATCTTGGTACTCGCAATCGAAGAAATCGCCTCTCAAGTCCCCATTGTTTGCTTGGTGTTAATCCCTGAAAAAAGCAGTAGCGAAATTCATTTTGGTATCTCTAGAAACTATCAAGGTAAAGGGTATGCGACTCAGGCTTGTATGCTAGGTATAGAGTATCTAAAAAGTATCGGAGTCGAGGAGGTCCATACAGCTCCTCATATCGATCATCAAGCCAGCATTCGCGTGCTCGAAAAATGTGGATTTAAGAAAAAAGGCGTGCTGAAAGAGTATGCGGTATTTCCTGCCCTTAGCGACGAACCTCAGGATTGTTGGTATATGTTTTTGAACAACTAGCAGCTCACACTTCATGCTTGGGCTTCTTCTATCTAGGAGCAATGTAGCGTTATCTCACTAAACCCTTTCCCTTGAGTAATCCTCCAGTTAAGTGCTGTTAAATTGGAATCATTGTCACTGTGTCACTTTCTAATTGTGTAATCACATTTTAATTTTTGACGTTGATATGATTATAACTAGTGTGTAAGTAAACGATTGCCTAGTGATTCTGAGCGTTTTATAAAAACGATATTATTGATGGTTAGTCACTGCTTTAAGATGAAGTTTCCGCTTCTTTTGTAGAGTGTTGCTTCATGCCTAATCTTGATGAACTAAAAAGTAAAACCAGTACGGGTGGAGGCTACAAGCCCGTTGATGACACCGTAAAACCGCCACCAAAGCCTCCGGAATTAGAACAAACGGTTCAAGAACGCCTCGAGCGGCAACGAAGAGAGCGTAAAGAAGAGTTAACCTACAAAGCAGAAGATGAAGAGCGTTGGGCTGCGAATCGTGAGCGAGCGGCTCAGAACTCTGCTGGTCAATCTAAACCCAAAGCTGTCATTGTCCCTGAATTTGGAAGTCACTTTGAAACGAGTTCGATTGGTATTGAGAATGAGTTGTCAGGACTGATTGTGGCTTTACCTAGTAATTCGACTCAGAAGTTTGGTTATGTTCATGATGCAAAGGATAACCCTCTGTTCATGCTGACGAAAGATATGAACCAGGGTGGTTACACAAATCCAACTGGCATTAAAGATGTCAAAGGTATTGGTAAGTGGCAAACGCATACGATTGAGTTAGTCACTTATCCAAGTGAAATCCGAGATAAAGAAGCAATCGATAATCGTAAAGATGCGATGCTTTGGTTGGCTAAGGTATTTACCAACCATATTAATCAATCAAACCACAAAGCGTTATCCAACCTAGTCAGTGAGGATGGTCGTTTTACATTGGCGATCGCTAATCCTAACCATTTGATTGCGGCTGGCAACGGCATGTCAATTGAAGCCCAAGGCCAGAATATAGGTATGACGCCGAGCGGGCAACAGGCCTCTATGGGGGTAAGCGCTAAAGATTTTGGCACAGGAACGTCAGATGAATTGAAGCTTTTAGAATCTGCTCCGTGGTATAAGGCGGCATTACGAAAGGAATTTTCAGCAAACGCTGGAAATGTAAAATTAGATGATCAAGAGGCCGCTCAAAATGTATTTGCTTATCTGACATCCATTTACTCTAAGACCGCAGATTTGGCGAAAGAATATGGTATTTACATTTATGACTGGGACCCGAATGATGAAGGTATTCGACCAAACGCTCAAGGGTTGACTGATCCTAAAGTGAAAAATGCATGGAAAATTTTGCCAAGAACCAAACCGAAGCTGATGTTAAATCTTTTGAGCGATAATGATTCTAGGTATGTCAGACAACAAATTTCGGCTAAGTTGAAATCATCTCATTCAGAGAGCCTTGCTAAGAATGTATTCGCATATTTTCAAAATGGTGGTGAAGTTGCAGGGCATGGTATTAATAACGCGACGACGGGAAGTACGGGTAACCCTGAACCTGCGATTTTATTTGAGTTCCGCACTGTGCCAAGTGCTCTGACTGAGTTTGTACCTCGAACAGAATCTACAGCGAAGTTAGACGTCAAAACACTAGACCAATTTGGAGCGGCTGACCGAAAAATGATTATTACCGAGATCAATACCCTAGTAGAAAGCAGTAGTGATTTTGACTCTTGGTTTAAGGCATATAGAGAGAGTAAAGGTTTACCGCCAGTAAAAAATGCAAAGCGCACTGCATCTGCTAACCATAAAGCTGAATGGGTAATGACCGAAAAGCCAACAGAATGGGACAGAATAACGTCATCTAATAGCTCTCAAAAACGAGGTTGAGTCAAGCCTGTTGGTGTTTGAAGCGTAGCGTATGAATAAAAGGCTTCTTTGAATTAATCCTGATGTTAAGCCCGCTGCAACCAATGGAGGAGCAGTGGGCAGAAAGCTTAACGGTACTCAACACCATCGACGATGGTTATGTGGCAGACTGTTTCTTTCCGTTGGATTTTGTTTTTGTACAGTAAACCTCTGTCTAATCACACAATTAGCATTACTTTTTTCTACAAACATCAAACCTCGTTATTGTCTCATCCACTAAAGCGGTTCAACGTCATTAGGAGACATTATGATCGTGACCACCTTGGTTGATAATTCACGCATAAAGGGGAGAGATGATCTCTGTGTTGAGCGTGGTTTATCGCTACACATTGAGACGTCGGGAATGAACATTCTCTTTGATATGGGCAGTGGACAAACGTTTTGTGACAACGCGCCTCGACTGAATGTGGATATCCAAGCCGTAGATTTTGGCGTTGTTTCTCATCGACACCATGACCATTGCAACGGTGCCTCTTATTTTCTTGAGCGGAATGAAACCGCGAAGATTTATTTAAAGGCATGTGGCGAGCAAGATTACTACTTTCGCGCCTTTGGTTTTAAGAACGATGTTGGCATCGATAAAGCGCTGTTAGAGAGCGCAAATAACCGTTTCGTACTGATTGATCGAACGACAGAAGTTGCGCCCAATGTTCACGTGATTACCGAGATATGCGATCGCTTTGCACAGCCAAAAGGCAACCAGTACCTGTATACCCAATCGCATGGTGGGGGCTACGAGCAGGACATCTTCGAGCACGAATTGCTGCTTGTCATCAAAGAAGAAGACGGCTTGGTTGTCTTTACGGGCTGTGCGCACAGCGGTGTGCTGAACATGATTGAAACCGCCACAGAGTTATTCCCAAACTGCAAAATCAAAGCGGTGGTGGGGGGCTTTCATCTTGTTGGTTTACCAGTATTGAATGGTATTGGTGGCACTAAAGACGATATTAGAACATTGGGCAGAGCGCTGTCGAAATATCCAATTGATAAGTTTTACACCGGCCATTGCACAGGAATGAAAGCGTATGGCCTTTTAAAAGAAATACTAGGGGATCGTCTGGAGCATTTACCCACTGGTAGAAAGGTAACTTTATAAATCTTGGTCAAGATTATCCAAATGAGCATCGAGCCTTACGATGCCCATTACCTCTGACAGGGGGCTGACCTTATGATGTTTCCTATGACAAACACATGACAGTGACTTTGATATAATTCTAGAACTTTATGTTCACAAGATGGTCACAAGACTACACAAAAATAATCGGTATCAATAATGGCAAAAATTTGGCTTGTCTCTGCTGTGAGCGTTGCATTGCTTGGCGGCGGCGCGTATTTCTATCTGCAATCCTCTACTCAACCAGAGGCGTTTCCAACGCTGGCAGTAGAAAAGGGAACCATTGAAAAACAAGCGGTAGCGGTCGGCAATATTGTCCCTGCGCACTCGGTGTCTATTAAGTCGCAAATCGATGGCATCGTGGGCGAGATGTACGTGCAGGTCGGTGAGAAGGTCAAGCAAGGCCAAGCATTGATTAAGGTTCGCCCAAACCCGACGCCGCAAGCATTAACCGACGCATCAACAGATCTCATGCGCAGCGAAGCCGACTTAGAATCCGCTAAGCAAAAGCTGGCTAACCTTGAAAGCTTGGTGAAACAAGACATCATTCCAAACAACTACGACGAATACGTCAGCGCGCGCTCAGCCGTAAAATCTGCTGAAGCGAACGTGCTTCAAAGACGTCAGAATCTAGAACTGATCCGCAGTGGTGAAGCTTCCATTGGTGACGCCCGTTTAACCTCAACCATTTATGCACCAATTGATGGCACAGTATTGAACCGTAAAGTGGAAGTGGGTGAGCCGATCATTTCCACTGAATCCAGCCAAGCTGCGACAGAAATGATGTCTCTGGCCGACATGAACAGCTTAATCTTTAAGGGTAGTGTCAGTGAACATGACGCGGCACAGCTTTCTCCGGGCATGCCTGTGTTGCTGACCGTTGCACCTTATCCTGACACAGAGATTTCTGGCGTGTTAACAAAAGTTGCGATCCAATCAGAGAATCTTAACTCGCCAGAGGACAGTGCAACAGCAAAAAGCTTTGATAACGGCTTCGAAGTGGAAGTCGGAGAACTGAAAATCCCGCAAGAGATCCTATTACGTTCGGGTTTCTCATCTACTGCGCAAATCACATTGAAGAAATCCGAAAACGTCTTAACCTTGCCAGAACGAGCACTGCAATTTGATGGCGATACACCAAACGTATTGATTCCAGATAGCTCAGAGCAAGGTTTCCACAAACAAAAAGTGAAGCTTGGTTTGTCGGATGGCATCAATGTAGAAGTATTGGACGGCGTTAAGTTAGACGAAGAAATCATCGACAACAGTATGATGGCGGGAGCCGCGCATGATTAAACTAAATAAGTCTAAAATCGGTTGTGCGATTTTGGCTGCTACGTTTAGCTTACCAAGCTATGCCATCTCGATTGAACAAGCGTGGCAACAGGCGAAGCAAAATGACCCGAACTATGAGAAAGCCAAAATTGGTGTTCAACTTGGTGAAGTAGGTGTCGATTCAAGCCGCAGCTCACTCTTACCCGGCTTAAGTGCGACGGCATCGGCGAATTGGAATGAATCCGCCGACAACACCAACAGCTATGGCGCATCGCTTTCTCAAACCATCTGGGACAGCAGCTTGTGGTCAGATTTGGATCAAGCCAATGCCAACTACATTAAATCTCAGCTAGAGCTTGCTCAGTCACATAATGAGCTTGCACAAAGACTGCTCTCGTCTTATTTGGATGTGGCAAGCGCGCAGGGGGATCTGCAATTGGCGCAGTCCAAACTGGAAGAAGGCAACAAACTGCTGAAGATCATCGAGAAGCGTTACCGAGCAGGTAAAGTGAAATCCGTTGATGTCGAAGAGATTCGTGCGACACAAGTTGCCGATAAAGCCGGTATTTTGAATGCGCGCTCAGATTTAGAAGTCAAACGAGCAGAGCTGGCGGCTTTGATCAACCAAGCTCCACAAGACGCTGACCAAATTCGCACTGACTCCCTTGTTCAACCGCCAATGATGGTGGAATCGCAAGAACAATGGTTAAAGCTTGCTAAAGACAGCAGCCCAGAGTTGCTGGTGGCAGCTCAGAACGTCAAAGCCAGCGAGTTTGCTAAAGACTCAGCCCAAGGCGGTTACTACCCAACGGTGAAAGGTAACGTTGGGTATAACGATGATGACCGACGCAAAGACGGCGAGTTCAGCGCTGGCATCACCCTAAGTGTGCCGATTGACTTGAACGGCGCAACGCGTGCCAGAGTGGACGAAGCGTCACTCAATACCCTCAGCGCAAAACAAGACTTACGTCGAGTCGAAATCGACATCCAAAAGCGCGTGATTCAGCAATTTACTCAAGTCGATATCAACTGGAATCAAGTCTTAATGGCGAGCGAGCTGGTGACTTCTCGTGAGAAAGTGTTGCGCAGCAAAGAGAAACTTTACGATGCGGGCTTGTTAGAAGTCTCGGAAGTGATCAGTGCGCACAACAGCTTGTTTGAAGCGAAAAACAGCCTACAAAACAACCTGTACAACTACTGGCGTCAGCGTATCGGCTTGTTGCAAACCGCTGGTAAGTTAGATGACGACACCATGGTACTGATCTCCCGAGCATTTAATTCATGATCCGTCTATTGCAGCAAACTTTATTACAGCAAACCTTATTGCAACAAACATGGCAAACGCTGATGGCGCATCGCATGAAGAGCATGCTAGCAATCGTGGCTATTGCTTGGGGTGTGATTTCGGTTGTGGTGTTGATTGCATTGGGTGAAGGTTTTTATCGGCATCAAACTCAGCAGTTGTCATTTATGGCTAATAATGTGCAGTTGGCCATTCCATCGAGTACAAGTAAGCCTTGGCAAGGTTTGCCTTTACGGCGTCAGATTACCATTTCGCAGGATCAGGTCCGAACACTCGAACAATCTGGCTTAGTGAAACAAGCATCCAGCCTCTACGCCAAATGGGATGCGAATGTTACCAATGAAAAAGGGCAAAACCTTACGCGTTTCGTTAGTGGCATTGATTCCCACTACTTCTCTTTAGTTAAGAGAAAGTTAGAGCAAGGGTCGCGAGACCTATCGCCCAGTGATATTGCTAACCATACGCGCGTTGTGATCTTAGGAGACCAAATCGCGAAGATGGGGGATATACATATAGGTCAAATAACCAAAATTAATGGAATACCATTTTTAGTGGTAGGGATTATGACAGACGAAGATGCTGGCTTGTCGTTTGGTGACAGCCGTAGAGTCTTTATTCCTCATACGACTTATCTTGATCTGTGGGATGCTAAGCCGTGGCTGCTAATACTTAATCCTGTCGACGGTATGGATAGCAATGCCTTCCGACAAGCCATTGCTAATTTTTATGCCAAGCAATTGCACTTTGATCCGACGGACAAAGAAGCAATCCGCTTGCCGGATTACAGCGAAGGTGCGGCGGTGATTACAGGGATCTTCCGTGGTATCCAAATTTTCCTTGGTGCAAGCGGGGCCATGACCATGGCCGTGGGTGCTCTCGGTGTTGCAAATATCATGTTCCTATCAGTGACAGAACGAACTCGAGAAATTGGTGTGCGCTTGGCGGTTGGTGCAACGCAAAAGTCCATACTCAGCCAATTTATCCTCGAAGGGCTCTTTCTGGTGGCTGTCGGTACCGCACTTGGCTTAATGGTTGCTTACTTGGTGGTCGCGCTGCTCGGGTCTATGCATTTACCGGATTGGTTAGGTTTTCCTGTGATTACGCCGGATTCCATTGCTTGGTCGTTATTCGTGACGCTGGTTTTGGCGCTTCTGGCGTCTTATTTCCCAGCTAGGCGAGCGTCGCGTCTCACCCCCGTAATTGCATTAAGTGCGAGGGCGTAATGATGTTGCTACCAATGAGACAAATCTTTCAAGAAATGGCTGCAGAAAAGCTGCGTTTGGGTTTGACCATTCTTGCTGTGGCATGGGCGACCTTGTGTATCGCTGCAATGCTGGCCGTGGGCGAGGGAATTCGTCAGGGCGTATTGAGAACCGCGCAGAATGGGAATGGGAACCTGATTTACTTAACTGGAGGCATGGCGAGTGTCGATCACGGTGCGTTTCATCAAGGTAAGTTCTTAACTTTAAATGTAGATGATACCGAGGTGATTGAAGTCTTACCTGAGGTGAAAAGTATCGCGCCAACCGCTGTATGGGATGAACGGGTTACGGTTGGTGACCGAGGTTCTTGGCAAGAGCCACTTGCTGTCACGACAGACTTTGCCGACATGACTAAATTAACCCCGATGGACGGAGGTCGTTGGTTAAACCCCCTTGACCAAAAAGAAATGCGTAAGGTGGTTGTTCTTGGCTACTTACTTGCTGCGGACTTGTTTAATCCTAATAAAGACTTCAGTTGGTTTACGCCAGTGACACTGAAAACCAATCCTGTAGGGAAAAAAGTGAAGATTGGCAGCGAAGTGTTCACCGTAGTCGGTGTGTTGGAAAAAAATAGTGCTGAAGTTGAGCAAGGTGATCAAATTAATTACGCCAGTTTTGTACCGTTAGCCACATGGCAACGCTTTCATACTAACGGCGATATCGGAGGCATCAATGTCGAACCTCAAGCCCATGCGGACCGTGAAAAACTGGCAAAGACTATTCGCCAAGTGATCGCGCGTAAACACGGTGCCAGTGTTAGTGATAAGCAAGTTGTTCAAGTCAAAGACATGTTTCTTAAACAGAAAAGCATGCAACAGTTCTTGGTTGGTTTACAAAGTTTTCTCGGCATCATTGGTTTTGTCACGCTTGCCGTGGCGGGCTTAGGCATTGCGAACGTAATGTATGCCACGGTAAAACGCTCCACTAGAGATATTGGCGTTCGTATGGCAGTCGGTGCAACGCCTACAGCCATTCGTCTTCACTACCTAGTGCAATCACTGATGACCATGATGCTCGGCGGTGTACTGGGGTTAGGTGTGACGTATGCGATTGTATCGGCAATCAGCGCTATAAATCTTGAGGGCAACACTCTGTATGAACGCCTTGGAAAACCGATCCCCGAGCTATCTTGGATTGTGGTTGCGATTGTGATTTCCACCTTAGTGTTTATTGGCGTCGCATCTGCTTGGCTGCCTGCAAACCGAGCCGCAAAAGTGAGCCCGTTGGAGGCGCTGCAAAGTGAATAATAAGAATTCTGGAGAGAAAATGTCGAACGCCCCATTGGTTGAGCTGACTAACATTTGTAAATACTACGCAAGCGGAGAGGCGGAAGTACGTGCGCTAGACGGCGTCGACTTGACCATCACCCAAGGTGAATTTCTTTCCATTCTTGGTCCGTCTGGCTCGGGTAAATCGACTCTGATGAACATGCTGGGCTGCCTAGACAAACCGACCGATGGCCAATACCAATTGGGTGGTCAAAACGTCGCAAGTTTAAGCCCGAACGAACTAGCTGGTATTCGCAACCAAAAGATAGGCTTTGTCTTCCAAAGCTTTAACTTGTTGGAATACGCGACAGCATTGGATAACGTCGCACTGCCGTTGGTTTACTCTGGCATAAAATCCAAAGAACGTCGCCAGCGCGCCACTAAATTGCTAGAGCAAGTCGGGCTAGGGGATCGCCTCGACCACAAACCAAACCAGCTTTCTGGTGGTCAAAAGCAGAGAGTGGCGATTGCAAGAGCCTTGGTCAACGATCCACAAATCATCTTAGCGGATGAGCCAACGGGGGCATTGGATTCAAAATCTGGCGCAGAGATTGAAGCCTTGTTCAATCAATTCCACGCTGAAGGCAGAACCTTGATCATCGTGACGCACGATAACGCCCTAGCAGAGCGCACCAAGCGCATCATCACAATCAAAGATGGCAAGGTGATTTCGGATAGAGTGCCGCAGTAACCGTTTCTATGTTTGCTAACACTCAACGCATAGGGAAATAAAGCTTGGAGGGCAATGATGGTTGCGAAAATCATCATTGCCCTCTACTCACACAGAACCACTACAACGATTTCTTTGCCTCAAAAATACACCCGCCCCAAATCTCTTCAAACAAGCTCTCTGATCAAATCAACAAAACAACGACCATGGCTAACAGCTCAACTTCATCGCTTTGGTTAACCTTGCAGCATACAAAAATAAACAAAGAAAGCAGGTAGTTATGCAAGGTATTACTAATATTTCCTCTATCAGTGGACCAATCATCTCTGCACCAGTCAGCCAACCACAAAACCAAGGTCAACTTGGTGGCTTGAGTGCAAGCACGCAAATGACGCCAGATGCCATTCGCAACTTGATGCTGCAACAGATGAGTAGCGGTGCTACTGCAAACCCAGCACCAATCAGTTCGTTCTCTCTGCAAAGCGCGACACCAGAACAAAGCTCAGAGCCTCGCTCAAAGCTACAAAACTTCAAAACAGCGGTACAAACACTGGGCGACCGTATTTTGCACGCTCTGGTTAGCACTAAAACCGCTTCATTGCGTAACTCGGCAGCAAAACACAACGGCGAAGTGACCATGAAGGTCTCTCAGGTAACGGGCAGCATCAAAAACGCCATCCTAAAAGACACCAACACCTCTGGCGGATGTTGTGAAGCACTGAGCGCTCACTGGATGAAGGCACGAGCAGAAGGCTCTAACCTTGGCGAACAGCTATTTCAATCAGGAACGGCAAGCGACAAAGGCAAGCTGAACAAAGAGACAATGCAGTCTGTCGCGCAACTGCAAACCGATGGCATGGTGGGTTATGACCAAGAAGCGATCACAGAAGGTTGGCTAAGAAGTAACAACATCGAATCACCTTACCGAGAACTTGGTGCATTATCACGTGTGCATGGACAAACAAGCCGTGGCCGAAATGGTGCAGCAGAGCTTGCGGCGAAGATCGTTGATAACGGCCCAAAAACATCGCTATTGAAGAAGATTGGCCTTGAAGGTCCAAGTAATGCACACGCCGTTGCCGCCGCGGTAGATGGAGAAAAAGTGACCTTCTTTGACCCGAACTTCGGTGAGTTTTCTTTCCCAAGCAAGGAGGATTTCACCAGCTGGTTTGTTCAGGATTTTTGGCACAAATCAGGCTACGACTTACCGAAATTCGGCTTATCGGGAGAATTCAGCATCGTCAACTTGGAGGCTAACCACTAATGACAACCACATTCGATCACCTAGTTAAACACTTTTTTGAAAAGAACGGCCTAGAGAACCCAACCGCGCAAGATGGCATCTACAGCTTGTTGATTGACCAAAAGTATCAACTTCATTTCACGCATCAGAATGAAGAGTGGATAGTACTGTATGCAGAACTTGGTGAGGCAAACCCGATATCGGAGCAGCTGGCAAAGAGCAATATCTTTGGTGAATACTGGCCTGCGCACATTGTGTCGCATCAAGAAAACAGCGCTGTTTTATGGTCGCAACAACCGATGGCGATGCTAAATGTGGCAGCGTTAGAGGCGTGGACAGAGTGCTTTATTCAAGATCTTATTGAAAAGCAGGCGGCGATTTCTGGTGTGGAGCCAACGCCAGCAAGCGCAGAGCCAACCAATATCCGACCTCATATGATCTCGGTGTAAACCCTAGAATCTAAATTTATAGGGCTAAGTAACGCCCGCATGGTTGGGCGTTACTTGTTTGTGGTTTAAGCGCGGCTTTTAGCCAGTAGCTGGTCCACTTTTCCTTTTGCTGTCTTACTTACCGTCTGCATAAACTTAAAGCTTGGCGCGACAATGCCCGATTGCTCAAGCTCTTCCACCATCAGCAACCACAGTTTTGCCGTTACCTGTGCATCGGCTAACGCGCGGTGGAATACACCGTCGTTTTCAATGTTCTTATAACGAACCAACTCACCCAACTTGTGTGACGGCGCATCTTGAATCAGGCGTCGTGCCACCAATAAAGAACACGCGAACTCGCCAGAATAACCGCAGTCGATCCGCTCTAGCTCTGCATCCAGAAAGCGCTTATCGAACGACGCGTTGTGCGCGATAAGATTCTCACCCGCAATAAACTCACTGAACGATGCCATCACTTCATCGCAGCTTGGCGCGGTACGCAGCATGTTATTGGTTATACCTGTGTAACCCTCAATAAATGAGCTCACACGAAAGCCAGGATTCATAAGTTGCTGAAAACTATCGACCACCTCACCATCGACGATCTTAACTGCACCGATTTCAATCGCGCGATCACCCATATTCGGAGACAGACCTGTGGTTTCAAAGTCGAGTACGACAACGGAGTTAGCTTGAGGCATGAAGTTTTCCAACTGAACAATAAGGCGCAAGAGTATCGTTGAAAGCGTGGAAAAAGGGAAGAAGGGGGAAGTGTTAGTTGCGTGAGAAGCCAGGGTAAGTAGAGATAAGCAATAGGTGTTAAAAGGTGCGCTAATGGGGCGCGCGTGACACGGAAATGCCCCATTCCTTCT
>NZ_JAHGAH010000256.1:0-997 GCF_030248475.1 Vibrio sp. D173a | reverse complement strand
CTATCGTACAAGTAATTGTTATAAAAATGATTTGTTTGTATATGGTTTTTTAGAACGGATACCGATAAATAATAATTCCTCGCTATTTGTTCCCTTTGTAAGTGTGTACTTACTTTTATCAAGCTAGGGAGAGCGAGAAGGTGAGACGATGAATTATATGGGTGAAGTGGCGGCAATTGGTGCTGCTATTGTTTGGGCTGGGGCAACGTGGATCTACAGTCAGTTTAGCCACCGTTTTTCTGCTATGCAGCTGAACATCGTCAAGGGTGTGGTCGCTTCGGCAATGATGATGGTCGTTATTCCTCTAATACCAATGCCAGAACTCAGGCTGGAGGCTAACCATATTTGGGTTCTTGCAGTGTCAGGTGTGATTGGTATCGCGATAGGTGACAGTGCTTATTTTGCTTCACTGAAAAGGATTGGAGCAAACAAAACACTACTGCTTGAATCTCTCGCTCCGCCGCTGTCGGGTGTGTTGGCTTTAATGTTATTGGGCGCAGCGCTCTCGATGCAGAGCTGGTTGGGCGTGATCATCACCACGCTTGCAGTGACCTTTGTGGTGTTTCAACCTCGCCAACAACAAGAGTCTGTCGATTGGAGTGGTGTGGGTTATGGTTTATTGGCCAGTGTGTGTCAGGCATCTGGTGTGGTTATCTCTCACTATGCTTTGGTCGCAGGTGACATTCCACCGCTGCTGGGGGCATTGATTCGACTGGCAGTGGGAGTATTGGCGGTGATAGTCATGATTCGACTGTTTGAACCCAAGCCATTTTCAGACATTCGTTCTCATCTAAAGCAGTTGGCGATGAAAGATAAAGCTTGGTTACTTGGCGCCATCTTTGTTGGGACATTTCTCGCGCTGTGGCTACAACAAGTGGCGCTGAAACACGCTAACCCAGCGATTGCCCAGACCTTGATTGCTACCAGCCCCGTGTTCATTCTGGTTATTTATGCCGTCAAGGGCGAATCAATCTCTAGGCAAAGCCTGATTGGGACA
>NZ_JAHGAH010000255.1:0-14561 GCF_030248475.1 Vibrio sp. D173a | reverse complement strand
ATTAAGCTTACAAAATGCAAGCGTTGACAATGAACTCGATTCAGACTGCTCGATGAGCGTTTGCCATTCTTGATTAGTGTGTCGTTTTCCCATTTCAAATCTCCTCATGGTTGGAGACTTGATCTTATTCTTCGCGCTAGGCGATTAGAATGCGGGCTTTATGGAGCGCTTACACTCTGCCCCACATTCAGAAACCCTCAAGACAATTACTGTATCCTTCCCCGCTTTAACCTGAAACGTTAGAAACAAAAAAGGCGACCACTATAGTAGGCCGCCAAATGAGACTGCTGTGAGGAGCAGTTTAGGACTCTTTAATAGGCAAAACTTGCTTTACGTATTGACCAGGCGCTTCATCAATCACAGGGTTCTGCTCAGAACCCACTGGGAATGGTTCAACTTGCTCTTCTGGGTTGAATTGCAACAGCCATTGATGCCAATGCGTCCACCAAGAGCCTTCTTGATGATTCGCGTTGTTAAACCACTCATCTGCCGAGTCATCAAGGTTGTCGTTTAGCCAATAGCCGTATTTGTTTTTTGCAGGGTGATTGACGATACCAGCAATGTGCCCTGATTCACCCAAAACAAAGGTCTTGTTGCCACCTGTGTTTAGTGCGCCGCGATATGTACCCTGCCACAACGCGATATGGTCTTCTTTGGTCGACAGAAAATAGCTTGGGATCTTAATCTTATTAAGGTCGATCCACACGCCACCGATCTTCACGCCCTTGTCTTGGACTAGCTTGTTCTCTAGATAGAGTTCACGCAATAAGAAGTTATGAGAAGCGGCACTCACGTTCGTACTGTCGCTGTTCCAGTAAAGCAGATCAAAATCAACCGGGCTATTACCTTTCAAGTAATTATCGACATAGTAGTTCCAGTACAGACTGTTTTCGCGGAGTAAGCTAAATGTCACACTTAACGAACGACCGTCCATGTAACCTTTCGCATTATTCTGCGTTTCAATGGCACTAATAATCGTGTCGTTGATGTACGCCCCTACTTCGCCCGGCTGAGAGAAGTCCAGTAGCGTGGTAAAGAAGCTTGCAGACTTAATGCGCTTCTTCATACGCTTCGCAGCATAGTACGCCACCGTGCTCGCCAGAACCGTACCACCAATGCAATAACCCGCTGCGTTGATTTGCTCTTGACCTGTGATGTCTTCAATTGCAGTCACAGCTTTAGCGACGCCTTCCGTCACGTAGTCACCAAACTCAACGTGAGCCTGCTCTTTACCTGGGTTTCGCCACGACATCATAAATACGCTATGGCCTTGCTCTAATAGCCAACGAACCATGGAGTTCTTCGCCGTTAGGTCAAGGATGTAGTATTTATTAATAAAAGGTGGAACGATCAGCAACGGTGTCGCATTCACTTTCTCTGTCAACGGACGATACTGAATCAACTCAAATAGTTCGTTTTGGAAAACCACATCGCCCGCTGTCGTTGCAACGTCATCACCGACACGAAACGCATTGTTGTTGGTCATGCGCACTTTGAGAATATCCGCACTCGACTCGACATCTTCTTTTAACTTCTCTAAACCCGTTAGGAGGTTCTCACCATTTTGCTCAAGAGTGAGTTTTAGCAGCTCAGGGTTAGTCGCAATGAAGTTTGATGGGGAAAGTGCGTTGATGGCTTGACGAGAGAAGAAGGTAATACGCTCTTTGGTTTTCTCATCCAACCCTTCGATTGAGTCGAGTGTGTCTAGGTAGGTTTTGCTAAATAACAAATAAGATTGTTTGATAAAGCTGTACATGGCTTCTTGCTGCCAAGCATCGTTTGAGAAACGCTTATCACCCTTCTCTGCTTCAATAATCTGTGTTTGATTGCCTGCGAGAGCGACATTCTGCCAAATTTGAAGCTGCTGTTCCCACCACTCTGCTTGCAATTTCAAGATGGCAGCAGGTTGGTTCGCCGCTTGTTCGAACAGTTTAGCAGTATCCTCGAAGTTCACTTCTTGCATAGCCTTATTCAAAGGAGAATTCACGACTGCCTTGTTCACTTCGAAATCATGCCACCACTGATGATTGGTTTCCTGAAGCTTTACAAGATAGTCCGAAAAGAAGTGTTGAAACATAGTCTTACTCCTATATTCGGAAAAAACAACGCCGCCCAAGAATGCGGGCGGCGATAAGTGGACATATTACGCAGGAGTAACAGTCTTTAGGTTTTCCGAAGTCATTTGCTCAACGTCTTCTTTGAATTCTTTCGCGATAGCTTGCAGCTTGTTGCTGTCATCCATCATCTGCTGAGAAAGCTTAGTAAGAACGGTAAGTTGTTGGCTGTTGAAAGCGGTTAAAGAAGTCACGTCTTTGATTTCTGACGCCGCTTTCATTTGATTTAGGCCAACTTCGCTGTATGTACGGATTGCGTTCAATTGTAGCTCAGTAAGAACTTCTACGTTCTTTGTCACTAGCTTGTTGAACTTCAAGTATGGTTCTAGATTCTTTTCAGTTTGATCGCTAAAAGTTTTGAAGAAATCAGTGTACATGGTTTATCTCCTAGAGAAAGAATTAAAAATTTCCGTTTAAATAACTATTTAACTGCTTTTACAACCACAGCCGTGCCCATACCGCCGCCCACACAAAGTGAAGCAACACCGTATTGACCGTCTTGTTTGTGAAGTTCGTGTACTAGCGTAACCAGAATACGGTTACCCGACGCACCGAGTGGGTGACCCAACGCGATAGCGCCACCATTAAAGTTGGCCTTATCTTGAATTGAGCTCACTGGTACTTGGTTGGTTTCTGCCAGTTTATGAATCACACCTAGCGCTTGCGCAGCAAAGGCTTCATTCAATTCATAAACATCAATGTCGCTGGTTTTCAGCTCGGCTTTTTGCAACGCCTTGTTGACTGATTCCACAGGACCAAGACCCATAACCTTAGGATCTAAACCTGATTGAGCGTAGCTCACCACTTCAGCAATTGGCGTTAAGCCGTGCGCTTGAACCGCGCTTTCTGATGCTAAAATGATGGCACTTGCTCCGTCGTTTATGCCTGAAGCGTTACCTGCGGTTACTGTACCTTCACGGTCAAACGCAGGGCGTAGCTTGCTCAAGCCTTCTAGTGTCGCGTTTGCTTTTGGGTATTCATCCGTATCAAATACAACAGTTTCGCGACGTTGCTTGACTTCTACAGGAACAATTTCGTCTTTGAATTTGCCTGCTTCAATCGCTGCCACCGCTTTTTGTTGGCTTGAGAGTGCATATTCGTCTTGTTGTTGACGCGATAAACCCATTTCCTTAGCCACATTCTCTGCCGTTACGCCCATATGATATCGGTTGTAAACGTCCGTCAAACCGTCAGCAATAAGGAGATCTTTCAACTCCATGTTGCCCATTTTGTTACCGTCGCGCACAACGCTTGGCACGATGAATGGGATTTGCGACATTACCTCAACGCCCGCTGCTACAACGACTTCTGCATCGCCACTGCGAATATGAGAAACGCCATCCATGACGGTTTTCATACCACTGCCGCAAACCATGTTGACGCCATATGCAGGGACTGACTCTGGAATACCAGCAAACAACGCTGCTTGGCGCCCAACACCCATGCCTTGGCCCGCAGCAATCACGTTACCAACGATCACTTCATCAACCTTATCGGCAGAAAGTGATGCAGCCTCAAGCGCGCCTTTAATCGCGACCGCAGCAAGATTACCTGCTGAGGTATTTTTTAGACTTCCACCAAATGCGCCAATTGGGGTACGTTTCGCAGCAACAATAAATACTTTTTCCAGCATCAATACTCCTTAGTGCATGTATAGGCCGCCATTCACCGACAATGTTTCGCCGGTGATGTACGCGCCTGCATCACTTACTAAAAAGCTCACTGATGCAGCAATTTCTTCTGGCGTCGCCAGACGCTTCATTGGAATTTGACTCGTGATCGACTCAAGCACTTCTGGTTTCATCTGCTCAACCATTGGAGTGCCTGTGTATCCCGGGGCAATAACATTTACTGTGACGCCTGAGCGTGCGCCCTCGTAGGCTAATGCTTTGGAGAATCCAATCATGCCAGCTTTTGCTGCCGAGTAGTTTGCTTGCCCAAACTGCCCTTTCAGACCATTCACAGAAGAGATATTGATGATGCGACCACCACCTTTTTCACACATGGCTGCGAAAAGTGGCTGCGTCACATTGAACAAGCTATTTAAGTTGGTATTGATCACGTCGTTCCAAGCTTGAGCAGTCATCTTTTTGAACACGCCATCACGTGTAATACCTGCGTTGTTGATAACGACGTCTATTGTCCCTTCTTCCTCGAGGATAAGTGCCAATTTCTCAGCACACTGAGCGGTGTCGGTCACGTCTAATTCAAAAAGGCGAACCTGATCTTTGGTAAACCCTTTTTCATTAAACCATTCCAAAGCACACTCATATTTACCAGTAAAATACGTTGCAATAACGCGGTAACCATCATTCACTAGTTGAGAGGAAATTGCAGAACCAATTCCGCCTTTTGATCCGGTGATCAAAGCGACTTTCTTCATTAAAAAGACTCCATTCTTAACGGCATTAAAAAAGCGAATTAAGACACTGGCGAAATTCTTCGCCAACTGACGTGTTAATATATTCTTGTGGCAACAAATCCTCTGCCGCCTTTATTTTTAAGTTAACCTAGAATTGTTACATTTCAAATAAAAAACCAAATCATTTGCATAAGATTGATTTAGATCTCACTCAGAATGAAATGTTATAAAAACGTTAATCCAGATTAAGTCATTGATAGAAAAGAACTTTAAATAAAAACAGATTACTAAATTAAAATGTAAACCATCATATATTCAATCACTTAGGTGATTTTTCATCTACGTTACATTTGCAAGTAGTTTAAGATCATCTTTCTTTTTTAACTAATAAGTCTCAATCAAATCATTAGATAAATACCTTCAAAGCTTACACTACCAAATGTTAAATATATCATTTACTTACCTATAAAATACTTAAAAACAGCGAGTTCAACTTTGACCTTTACTGATAAAAAAGAAATCCATTTAATTAACAATTAATACCAAAAATATGATTCAATTTTATAAATAGAAACACAGAGACTTATCTATTCTTGCCATTATTTGGTGCAAAGGCGCACTAATATGTCGCACGCATTTAATTGCTATTTAGATTTTATTAAACAGCTGAATGTTAGCCCTATGCTCCCCATGACTATTTTCTTTAAAGGTGGCATTGAGCGTCACTTTGCACTATCTTTGAGCCCTAACTCCTAAATTACATAATCATCAATATTCATGAATACCGCTTTGCTAACCATGTTCATCCCTACCTTCTTTTTTGTTTCGATCACGCCTGGGATGTGTATGACCCTTGCTCTCACGTTAGGAATGAGTATTGGGTATCGCCGAACCCTATGGATGATGGCTGGTGAACTGGTTGGCGTGGCACTGGTGTCTGTCTCTGCGGTATTGGGCATCGCTGCAATAATGCTGAATTATCCTTGGTTATTCACCGCCCTTAAATTAATTGGTGGTGGCTACCTTCTCTATTTAGGCATCGAAATGTGGCGCTCACGTGGCAAACTCGCCATCAACGTTGAGAATGTTGATGTCCCGACTAGTGGCAACTGGGATTTGGTTTTACAGGGCTTTGTCACCGCAATCGCCAACCCTAAAGGTTGGGCGTTTATGATTTCCCTTCTGCCACCTTTTATCAATCAAAATGCCGCTCTTGCGCCTCAGCTGATCGTACTTGTTTCGGTTATTCTGATGTTCGAGTTCATTTGTATGTCGCTTTACGCCACAGGTGGCAAAGGCTTGAAGCGTTTGCTGGGGCAATCAAAAAACGTCCGCTTGATGAACCGAATCGCTGGCACCTTGATGATGGGTGTGGGTGTATGGCTGTTGATGAGTTAAAGAAAGCGTTTTCGATAGAAAGTCCGAGTTATGAAGAAAATTTTAGATAAGCTCAAACAGGCCATCGGTGAGGTATTGGATTTCCATGCTCGAGTATGGGTAGTAAATGTCTACACTGGTGAACACAAAGGAGAGTCTTATGTGGTCAATGAGGACAGCTTCTCTGAGCCGTTACAGTGGATGAAAAAGAAAGGCTACAAAGATTCCATGCTCACCAAAGTAGAATCAATGAAGCGCTCCCAGATTATCGAGTTTGATTTGGGCTCAGTCAAACATCGACTGATGAGAGTCAAATAACGCCCTCTTCTACTTCGTTTCTCGTTTCTCGTTTCTCGTTTCTCGTTTCTCGTTTCTCTAGATAAAAAAGCGCCACTCAAATTGAGTGGCGCAAGCACTTTTACCTTACACACCAAGTATTATGGTGCAGTGTCGATCTCTACTGGTAGGTAGTGTTTTGGTTCTAGCTTCAACCATTCAGGAAGCACCGTACCAATCGAGATAGATGACCACGTACCAGATAGTACGCCGATAAACATTGCAGTCGAGAAGCCAGCCAAAGCTGAGCCGCCCATAATCCACAGCGCGCCAACGGTGATCAGAGTAGTACCTGACGTCACCATAGTACGTGAGAATGTCGCCAGTACTGCTTCGTCGTTGATTTGCTCTGTTTTCCAGTTTTGCTTAGCCACCAGCAGTTCACGAATGCGGTCTGCGATGATGATCGAGTCATTCAACGAGTAGCCAAGAATTGCCAGAATCGCCGCAAACACCGTTAGGTTGAACTCCATTTGCGTGATTGCAAAGAAGCCGAGGACTAAGATAACGTCGTGTGCCAGAGCAAACAGCGAACCACTTGCCAAACGCCACTCAAAGCGGAAACACAAGTAACCAAGAATCGTCAGTACTGAAATCAATAGTGCTAAACCACCTTGATCAAACAGATCTTGACCTACTTGAGCACCAACGATGCTGTTACTTACCACATCAACTTGGTGTGAGATTGGTTTAAGCACATCTGCTACGCTCGGTAGTGTTTGACCTTCTGCAGGTGCAGAGTAACGAATCACCCAACGGCCATCTTCACCTGAACGCGTGACTGATGTTGATTCGCCAAGCTTTGGTTGAAGTGCGTTAAGCAGATCATAGTTAGTCAATTGTTTATCGACTTTCACTTCAGTAACCATACCACCAGTGAAGTCTAGACCTAGGTTAAGCCCTTTCATTCCCAGAGCAACAAGAGCAATAATCGTTAGAACTACCGATACAGCAGTCGTGAAGTAACGAATCTTACGGATATTTTGTTTTAGCATTTCGACCATGATTAAACCCTCACATCACGACGGCCATCGCGGCCCCAAATTAAATTGATCATTGCACGAGAAGCGAATACGCCTGTAAACATACTGGTCATCAAACCCAAGCCTAGCGTTAGCGCGAAGCCTTGGATTGGACCGTTACCAATCGCGTATAGAATCACAGCAGTGATCATGGTGGTGATGTTGGCATCAAGGATAGTTGCGAATGCACTGTCGAAGCCGAGGTCGATCGCTTGAGCGAAGCTGCGGCCTTCACGCATTTTGTCTTTGATGCGTTCAAAGATAATCACGTTGGTATCCACCGCCATACCGACAGTCAGAACCAAACCAGCAATACCAGGAAGCGTTAGCACGGCGCCAGGAAGCAGTGCGATTAGACCAAGCAAGCAAAGCATGTTTGCACACAAAGCCACGTTCGCGACCCAACCAAGACGACGGTACCAAAGCGCCATAAATGTCAGGGTTAGACCCATACCTAGTGCTAGAGCAGCAAAACCGTTTTGGATGTTTTCTGCACCTAGAGATGCACCAATTGTACGTTCTTCAACGATCGTCACTGGCGCTGTTAGAGAGCCCGCACGCAGAAGCAGCGCAAGCTGTTGTGCTTCATCCATGCTACCCGCACCTGTGATGCGGAATTGGCTACCAAGTTGAGACTGGATAGTTGCTACACTGATGACACGCTCACTACGCTCTGTCATACCACGTTCGTCCGTTTTGTACTCGCGGTATACGGTCGCCATTGGTTTGCCGATGTGTGTTGCAGAGAAGTCACTCATCTTCTTGCCACCCGCGTGGTCTAGAGAGATGTTTACTTCTGACATACCCATTTTGTCGACGCCAGCACGTGCGTTTACAATGTGCTCACCCGTTAATACTGGGCGCTTAGTCAGAATTACTGTACGACCGTCGTTGTCTTTCAATACAAGGTCTTGGCTACTACGAGCTTGACCTGCGTCTTTTACTTCATAGAACGCAAGGCTGGCTGTTGCACCGATAACGTTTTTCGCTTGTGCTGGATCTTGAACACCTGGAAGCTCAATACGGATACTCTCTTTGCCTTGGCGTTGAACCAACGCTTCTGTAATACCCAGCTCTTCGATACGACCACGCATGATCTTCAAGTTTTGTTGAAGTGTTGTGGTTTGGAATTCTTGGATGTTCTGTTCACTTGGCTGAAGCTCAAAGCCGCGATCTGAGCCAGTCATTGTCCAACCAGGGTAGTTTTGACGAATGAATTGGCTTGCCGCTTTGAGACCCGCTTCGTTCTCGCTGTTTACTGCGATGTGGTTGTGCGCCTCTGCACGAACTTGAACACCGCGAATACGCTCTTCACGCAGATTTGCTTTGATCTCATCAACCAATGTATCACGTTGTTCCTCGAACGCTTTGTTCACATCTACGTTTAGTAGGAATTGCACGCCGCCACGAAGGTCAAGACCAAGTTTGATCGGGCTAAAGCCCATTTCATTCAACCATTCAGGTGCAACAGAAACGTAAGAGAACGTAATGCTGTCGTCTTTGTCTAGCTGCTCGTTAAGCAATGCGCGTGCTTTACTTTGCGCGTCTTCGCCATCAAAAACGATGGTGGTTTTTCCGTCTTTCTCAATGATCTTAGACGCAGGAATATGATGCGTTTTCAACAGTTGGTCTAGCTGGACCACTGACATCGCACTGTTGCTTTGGTCAGCAAACGTGACCTGAATAGAAGGCTGCTCACCAAACCAGGTTGGGATCGCGCTCAAGGTTAAAATAATAACGGTCGTAATAAGTACGACGTATTTCCATGCTGAGTAATGATTCAGCACTTTTCTGTTCTTTTGTGGTTTTGGTGTTTTCTTCATGTAAACATCATCCCTTCACTGAGCAGTGAAGCTTTAAATAATTAAATTCAAGACACGACAAAACGCTTACCTGAACGATATGCAGGTACAGAATGCCCAGAGATTTAGTGGCCCTGTTGAAGAGTTATCGTGTTAAGAACGCACAAGGTGTGCAGAGTGATGGTGCCTACGCAGAAAATTGACTATTAAGCGCGACGTACATGGCGTTGGTTTCTTTCCAGCCGGAAAGACGATGGTCGCTAACGAAGTGATTAAATACAGATTGGTTTTGACGCCAACTGATGTCCATTAGGCTATAAGCGTAGCCAGCATCAGCATAAAATGGCGCATTTAAATCGCCAATGAAGTCAATGTGTTCGTCTTCGATATTCTCACGCAGGTGCGATGTCCAACGTTGAGAATTAAAGATAGCAAGAGAGTCTTGGAAAGCATGGCTTTCAGAAACTGGAGACTGGGTGCTATCTTCTGTGAATTCCGCAAAATCCACAGGTGAACTTGATGTAGAGCTGGTTGCAGTAAATGGCTGCAACTTGGAGAAGTGAGGCAAATAGGATTTCTGTTCTACTTGTGCAGCCGACGCCTGCAGTGGCGACAAAGCCATTGCAAGAAGCAACAAAAGCAGTTTTCTAACGTAAATCCAAGGCATGATAGCTCACTTAAAACAAAACGAGCCGAGTTCTTCAACTCAGCTCGGTGATAGTATTCCTATTGCTTATACTTAACAACTAAAAAGTTATAAATCTCTGTTTTCAACCATGGAAAGCAATTGCCATAGGGGCTGACGCGATATTCATCGGTAAAATATTTCGCCTTTATCGACATCCAAATAGATTTTGTTTTCTTGCTCTAGCCCACCACAATAGATGAAGTACACATTACGCGTCTTGTATGTCACTGAGCGAACCCAGCCGCCCAATTCTTCAAAATCACTTGGGTCACATGTCTCGTCATCCAGTAACTGCTGGGTTTTGTTTCGAAACATATCGAGGTGCGTTTTTAAATCGTCTGATTTTTGTAAGTAACCATCTAGAATTTCTAAACGCTCATGTTCTTTGATAACAGGCTCAGCATCAGATAACCCTTTTGAATCGACCCATTCTGCTGTTTCTTCCCCACCCTCTTCATACACAATATAATCCGATAGTCGAAACCAGCCATCGACCTTTTCCAGTACAGAGACCTTCTCTCCTTTGTACAATGAGTCAACGACTAACGCTTGGTGCTCAGGCTTGTTATAAACATCAATACGTCGCTCTATTACGTAGTATTCCGTGATCTCGGGTGCAGGAGCCTCTAGGTCCATGATTGGTTTCGGCTTCTCTGCTGGCTCATTCGGCTTTTCTGGTTCTTGCTCTTGTTCAGCAACGGGCTCTTCTTTCTGCATAAAGAAAAAGTAATACCCAGCTCCAGCCCCACCAAATAAGAGCAGAATAACCAGTGCTATCAGGGCCTTCTTCATGTTCTATTCCTTTTTGTTCCTTACACAGCATTACTTAAGCAATAAGTATCGCCATAGTAACTATAATGACAGAAGGTGCATAACAGATGCGTCAACTAACCAACGTGAAGAGAATGATGAATAAGTTCAAATGGATATTGCTACTATTCCCACTTCCTGCTTACGCAAGCATTCAGTGTGATCACGCATCTTGGAATGACAATCTTACCCAATTCAACCGTTTAGAGTCCAACTACAATCAGTATGTTGAGACATTCAATGCACTCTTAACCGAGCACAAGCAACGACAGTTACTCTCACAGACCTTCTCACCCCATGAGCTGACGCTCTTATGGCGCGCGCAAACCAACCAACGCGCTTTCCATAATCAACTTGAAGCGTCGATTCAGTACCAAAGAGAGCTCACTGACAAAGCTAACGCATTAGCAAAACTCAGCAAAGAATCGACATGGATGGCCAACGGCTGGGAAAAACTCGCCGATAAGTGTGAGATTTCGGATGAAAAAGCGAATCAAATTAGCGCAGAGTGGTATCAAATCAACGCCTCCGAGCTTGCTAAAGACTATACGCAACTAGCAACACAATATTTGGGTTTAGCACAGCTGTACGCTAAAGAAGCCAGCGCGTTGAAATACGCTCAAAATGTGCCTCAATAACCCTATTCATATTGGGATTGTTCCCTTTAATGAAATTGAGCAATTAATAGGCAATCATGTCAATTTATAGAGAGGTACGTCACAATAACGCTTTACTTGCGACCAGTTTTTGGGTAATTTACCCATTAACAAAATTTAATATAAAGTCACATTTGGCTGGAGATGATACTAAACCAATGGTTATCAATCGATTAAGTAACAGGGATTGTCCTAATGCTACCAAAGCCAAGTTTTTGTCAGTAGTTAGGCACGTTAAAGAGTTCGGTTCAATCAGTGATTTGGACCTATGTAAAATCTTCGGAGAGACAATTTGGAGCGATGGGAGGGAGTACCATTCAGCCGCGTTCTCATTTAAGGTTGATAGACACACAGGTAACTGTGAGATCTCAAAATACAAATACCAATAAGGCTTAAAAGAATATTTCAAACGGAGACAGGAAACTGGCCCCGTTTTTTATTGCGCGCTATTTGATCAGCTTAGGCATCACCACCGTGAAATCATGGTCGGAATACCCCTCGATGAGATAACTCCGCTCACTCAACAGCTTACAATAACGCAGTATTCCCTCTTTGTTGTGGGACTCCAACATCCTCATACTTGGCAATTTAGCCTCATCCAACAAGTTAAAAGCACAAGCCAAGTTTGCCGCATGATACATTTTGTCAATCATCTCGACCGTATGGCTCGGGTTGGTTGATTGGTAGTTCAGCGAGCCTGACGCAACCACATAGTCTACTCTAGGCAAGATAAGTTTAGAAAAGTCACCACGCATAAACTGATTTTCTGTTTGGAAGAGACGTCTGCGTGAATCAGCAATAAACCGCCTCTGCTGATCGATACCCACATAAAAGCTCGGTCGATGCCCTGCTTGTTCAATGAACGCCAGCAAATCTCCGTAGCCACAGCCAACGTCGAGAATGCTCGCTCCGTCCAAATGCAAGTCACGGCACAAAGCTTCAAAGCGCGTGATTTGGCTAAAGGTGTCTTGCCAACCTAAAGTTCGAGCTTTGTCGGCACCAAACTGCTTGTGTCTTTTTCGGTGGTAATGAGCGATGCGTAATCTATCGAGCCATTTCATAATGCCTTGCTACCTGAGCGTAAGAGTGAGCTGTAAACCGTCGTAGTTATGAGTAAACCGGTAGGTTACCGTTGCCTTTAACTTGACGGATGGCCAGATGTGTATGGATGTCTTTGACGTTTTCAAGCCTTTGCAACTTGCGCGTGAATGCTTCGTAACCCGTGAGATCTTTGCTCACAACTTCTAGCAGATAGTCATACGCTCCGGAAACAACATGGCATGAAATGACCTCTTCCATATCGCTGATCGCTTGCTCAAAGTCATCAATCGATATTGCCTGATGATTATTGAGGCTGACTTCGACAAACACCGTCATTGCGATACCTGCTCGCTCCCGAGAAATCATCGCTCGATAGCCACTGATCACCCCGTCTTGTTCGAGGCGCTTAATCCTTCTCGCACAGGGAGAAGCAGAAAGCCCCACCTTATCCGCGAGCTCACTGGTTGTCATCGTCGCATCTTGCTGTATCAAATCCAATAACAGTCGATCAATTTTATCCATTCCGCCTTCCTTGCCAAATTTCACCATATATTATCCATACCAAGATGAAATTCACTAAGTTTAAGTTTTATTCGGTCATATTTTGCCACCATTGAGCGTCACTTTCATTCAATAATTAACACATCATTTACAAACACTCGGAATGCCTTATGGCACTTGGATACGCTGCAATCATTACAACGCTTTTTCTTTGGTCAGGATTTTTTCTCTCTCTGCGCGGAGGCGCAATATCAGATCTTCAGCCTGCAGACATCGCTTTAGCACGCTTTCTTATTCCTGCCGCGGTATTACTGCCGTTTGTGCTCAAGTCCATGAACCAAATACGCGCGGTGCCAAGTAAGTATTTACTCGGCATCATTGTAGGCAGTGGTCTGCCTTATCTTCTGATTGCAGGTACTGCGATGCACTATGCGCCTGTTTCTCATGGCAGTGCTTTAATTCCAGGGACGTTACCGCTATTTGTCTCTGCTATCGCTGTCTTGTGTTATCAGCAACCATTGAGTCAACATCGCGTTATTGGCTTATCAGCCGTATTACTTGGCATTCTGGTGTTTTTACTGTCCAACTTAGGGGCCGAATATAACTGGCTACAACTTAAGGGACACAGCTTATTTTTGGTTGGCAGCCTGATGTGGGCAATCTTTACGATTAGTGCGCGCGTGGCGAACTTAAACGCCTATGTTTGCGCAGGTTTTGTATCGGTCATTTCTTTTGCCATGCTCGTTATCGCCGTGGGGTTTGGTTGGCTTGATAGCTACCTTGCGACAACGTCTATCAAGCAATGGCCTTGGAATGAATTAGTTGGTCATCTACTGCTGCAAGGGGTTGGCGCAGGTCTGATTGCCTCTTTCACCTTTCTTTATGCCGTTAGAACGATAGGAGCGGAAGCCAGTGCTGCATTTGGGTCATTAACGCCCGTATTGGCAACTTTATTAGCGATTCCAGTCTTTAACGAACAACCTGATACTCTCACTTGGTGTGCGTTGCTGCTTGTCACCTGTGGCAGTATCGTCGCAAGTAATGTCTTGATGAGACAAGATCCTAGCCAAAATTATCGGCCCCCTGTTCACAGATAAGAACAAAAATGCATAACTTTTCATCTCTCCTATTGAAAGCAAAAACAGCGATTTGATAACCTACTGCGATAAGAATTTAAAACGTCAGAAGTTATGCCTTCAACTCACACTAATGATGAACTGCATAAGTTCCTAAAAACAGGAATGCGAGTCTCGATTAACTTCGAGTTTGGTCCGGAAGAAAAGTACATTTATGCTGCAAATTATCTTGGCTTAAAAGAAAACGCGTATATTATTCTCGATATACCCACTCGCTTACTCGAAGAGCAAGCACTAAGAAAGCTCAACAATGTGGACGTTGTTATTCGCGGTGTGTCCGATACCGACCTTGGGCACGTTGTTGCGTTTAAAACCAGTGTATTGATGAACTTGCTACGCCCTTCCCCACTGCTGTTTGTGAGGATTCCAGCCACTTTTGCTACGAAGCCAGTAAGAGAGCATGAGCGATATAAATTGCAATTGGCATGTACTATCGATCACATGAGCAATAGGTACGAAAGCAACTTAGTCGATTTCTCGCTCTCCGGTTGTGGCATTTCCACGTTGATTGAACCAGAGTTCGCCGTTGGTGACACCATCACCATCGAATCTCCCCTCAGTGAGCATATCGATGAGGAAAACCGCTGCTCTGTGGCCAATATCAAAAAGCTTCAAAAAGGTTGGATTGTCGGCGTAAAGTTCGCTGAGCCGCTCGACATGACCGACGATCTCAAGAACGAGCTCTTAGAGCACTCCTTCGTAAGCGCTCCATAAAA
>NZ_JAHGAH010000254.1:0-32235 GCF_030248475.1 Vibrio sp. D173a | reverse complement strand
GATAATAATCGTGCTGAACGCGCCATTAAACCGCTGGTCATTGGCAGAAAAAATTGGCTGTTCTCAAACACACCAAATGGTGCTGATGCGAGCGCGATGCTTTACAGCATCGTCGAGACAGCGAAAGCCAACGGCCTTATCCTCTACGACTACATGGTCAAGTGCATGAAAGAGCTCGCGAAAGCGGAGCCTGATATCGATGCGCTCCTACCTTGGAACTTCAAACATTAACAACACCGCCCCGTGGGTTCATGGGGCGCATACAGTACTTCCGCAACGAAATGGATGTAGACCGCGAAAACATCTACATCAGCAGCTATTGGAAACAGGGAGTGTCGGAAGACGGCCACAAGGTCATCAAGCGCGAAGATGCAGAGTTAAACGAGCAGTAATTCCCACTGACAAAAAAAAAGCCAAGTCGCTTTCATAGCAACTTGGCTTATTTTTCTCATTTAGCCTGTCTCTCAGTTCATGTTTTCAGCCAAGAAATCAATCAGTAAACGCACTTTTGGCGACAGGTTTCGGTTTTGTGGGTACAGCGCCCAAATACCTTCACGATCGTCTCGGTAATCGGTTAACACTTCCACCAGCTCGCCATTGTCTAACGCTTCTTGTACGTAGTAGTCCGGCAACTGTACCAAGCCTAAGCCACGTTTTGCCGCATCGACCAAAGCAAAACCACTGTTGCATTTGATTCGGCCAGAAACACGCAAAGACTTCTCACGCTTTTGCTCTTTAAAGTGCCAGTAATCGGCGGTACCGACCAAGCATTGGTGATGGCTCAGCTCAGACAAGGTATGCGGTTCACCCGAGCGATCTAAGTACGCAGGGCTAGCACACACGTAAAGCTGTCGGGATGACAAGCGCTTGGCAATCAAACTAGAGTCTTGCAAACGCCCAAGACGAATCGCCACATCGACGCCTTGCTCAATCAAATCTAACTTTTGGTTAGTCAGATTCAAATCCAGATTCACCTGCGGGTATTTCTCAATAAACTGGTGCAATAACGGCGCGAGGTTCATTTCGCCGTAAGTCACAGGTGCAGTCACTTTGAGCAAACCTTTCGGCTCGGCTTGCATCTGCGTTACCGCTAACTCTGCCAGCTCTAGACCTTCGACAAGGTTTTTACATTGCTGATAATAAAGTTGCCCCGCTTCGGTCAGAGAGACTTTGCGCGTAGTTCGATGCAGCAATTTAACCGCTAAACGCTCTTCCAACGCTGACACGCGGCGGCTGATTTGAGCCACCGACGTTTTAAGTTTGTTTGCTGCGCCTGTAAAGCTGTTGGTTTCTGCGACCGCGACAAATTCGCTCACGCCTTCCCAATTCGCCATGAATGTGGTTCCTGTGGAATTCTATGTATGCGTATTCTCACACAAAGTTAAATGCAGAGAAAACCTGTTTAAAAAGGATAGCCGACTAAATGTACAACTTGCTGCGGCCAAGTGATATTCAGAGAACGTACCATAGCATCACTGATACTAGCCCATTGATTGGGTTGAATTTCCATGTGCAAGTTATCTGTCGGCTGATAACCGCTGGACTGATAGACGTGCGTTCGCCCAAATAATATGGAAAAGGCATCTCCTCGCTCTATAGCATCCTGATGCACCGAATTGAGCAATGTTTTCACCAGTCCTTTCCCACGAAAGTTAGGCTGTACACAGACTTCCGCAATACCGCTAATGGGAAAAGATTGATCATCTATCATCACTTGCTTCTCGTGCGCTGCAAGGATTTCGCCATCCCAAATAAGGTAGCGATGTCGTGGCATTTCACGGAAGTATCGTTGAGTCTGAAAGATTTTATCTTGCTCTTTGGTAAAGCAAGTAGAAAGCAAATGCCTTAGCTTTGCATCGAGAGCTGGGGTGACTGCATCATCAAGTATGTATTCAAAGCGCATGATTGACCTCATTGATTTCCCATGATTAAAAGTAAACCTTTGAAAAACCACTTACTGGGATACAGCGCAAATAAAAAAAGCGCAGACTGAGCTGCGCTTTCCATTTTTCTCTCTGAGTGTTACTCAGTCTTCAGAATATCGCGCTTCACTTCACCCTTAAGATCAGTCAGCGTTTGCTGCTCAGTATCAATCAAGAAGTGAGCATTGGCTTCGCCCGTTGCGAATTTCTCAAGAATCACAAACAAGCTGCAAAGCGTGAGCGGAAGACCTCACCAGCTGAGTACTCTCCTAAGTCCCCAGTTCATCATACTGTCTATTATTAATAATTTAAAATAACAAAAAACACAAATAGACCAATCCCTATCATTCAGACACGCGATGCGATCGGTAGCGGTTTAAGATCTTGATATTCCGCATCCAGCTCAATACCAAAGTGTTGTTTGAGTGCGGATAGGTAAGCCGGCCCTGCTTCAAGCTCAACCTCCGTCGCCTCACCGTTAGCACGATGCTTTAAGGTGTAATTCGCCAGTGTGATGATCCCCGACTCTGTCGACAAGGTGGCGACTCGACTTGAGGTAAAGCGCGAAGCGGGTGAGGTAGAGGCAAAGTGATTGCCACAGATAATGTCGCCATCAAACACGTGTTCAAAGTCCATGCTGTACATATCAAGCCACTGGCTTTCATCGTCATAAGATTGAACTTGAAGCATATAGCCAACGCGCTCGTCTTCAATAAAACGGAACGTTTGGGTGTCGGTATAAATGGCTTGATTAAGAATAAATGGTAATGGTGCTCTCGGCGTATTAGCGCCAAAGCCAGCATCGACGATCCACTTTTCATCGCCCATGGTGACCAAAGTAAACTGATGCGTCCTGCCTAACGGCGTACCCGATAAATGCACCCGTCCCAATAATGGTCGCGCATCAAACCCAAGAGTTTGCAGTACTCTTAAAAGCAAGCCATTCAACTCAAAGCAATATCCCCCGCGGTTGTGGTAAACCAATTTGTCGATAATGTCTCGTTCAGAGGTGGATACACCCTTTCCTAACACAATATCAAAATTCTCAAACGGTAATTTTCTCTGTTGATTGATATGCAACTTGAACAATAATTCAATATTGATGTCTAAGGCTTGTGCAACACCTATTTTATCTAAGTAAGCCTGTAAATCCGTGTTGTTCATTTTGATCCTAACTCGCTGTTTCTTCGTGATGGCGACACAATAAAACCTCAACCGAAGTTGAGGTCAAACAGCAATGCGGTTTTTCTGGTACTTATTTATTTACTTGCACAGATAGCAGTTCCAACACCCATTATTACAGATGTGTAAAAATCATTTTCAATTTAACCGGATTATCATTTTTCGTGAAACACCTAAAATGGGCACCAACAAAACGACGCAGCGCAGAGAGAAACACTCAACTACGCTTATGACGTCACTCTATATACTGAGAATATAAAGGAAACATCCAATGGCACTTGAAATCAAACCAGGTCAAACTCACATTAAATCAAAAGCAATGGTTGCATGGGCTGCAGGTGAGCCGCTAAAAATGGAAGAAGTTGATGTACAACTTCCAAAAGCTGGCGAAGTTCTTGTTCGCATCGTTGCTACTGGTGTTTGTCACACTGACGCATTCACTCTATCAGGTGACGATCCAGAAGGTATCTTCCCTTCAATCCTTGGCCACGAAGGCGGCGGTATCGTTGAAATGGTTGGTGAAGGCGTAACAAGCGTTGAAGTTGGCGACCACGTAATTCCGCTTTACACAGCAGAATGTGGTGAGTGTAAGTTCTGTAAATCTGGCAAAACAAACCTATGTCAGGCAGTTCGTGAAACTCAAGGTAAAGGCCTAATGCCAGATGGCACAAGCCGCTTCTCTGTAAACGGTGAGACAATCTTCCACTACATGGGTTGTTCTACTTTCTCTGAGTACACTGTACTTCCAGAAATCTCACTAGCAAAAGTAAACAAAGAAGCACCACTTGAAGAAGTTTGTCTTCTAGGTTGTGGCGTAACCACTGGTATGGGTGCGGTACTAAACACAGCTAAAGTTGAAAAAGGCGACACTGTTGCTGTGTTCGGTCTAGGCGGTATCGGTCTTTCTGCAATCATCGGTGCTCGTATGGCTGGTGCAAGCAAGATCATCGGTGTAGACATCAACGAGAGCAAGTTCGAACTAGCAAAACAACTTGGCGCAACTGATTGCATCAACCCAATGAAATTCGACAAACCAATCCAAGACGTTATCGTTGAGATGACAGACGGTGGTGTTGACTACTCATTCGAATGTATCGGTAACGTAAACGTGATGCGTCAAGCACTTGAGTGTTGTCACAAAGGTTGGGGTGAGTCAGTAATCATTGGTGTTGCTGGTGCAGGTCAAGAGATCTCAACTCGTCCATTCCAACTAGTAACTGGTCGCGTATGGCGTGGTTCTGCTTTCGGTGGCGTTAAAGGCCGCTCAGAGCTTCCAGAAATCGTAAACCGCTACATGGCTGGTGAGTTCGGTCTACAAGAATTCATCACTCACACTATGGGTCTACAAGACGTGAACGAAGCGTTCGAATTGATGCACAAAGGTGAATCTATCCGTACTGTTCTTCACATGGATAAATAATCCAAGATAACGGCTCACGTAATGTGACTGATATTTGAAAATTTGAAATAGGCTCTCTTCTTTCTTGAACACGTTTTCTTTTGGGAAGAGAGCCATCCGCTGTCTTTAACGGTCTTGTCCGCCGTTAAAAATCATTGTTTTAAATATTCACTGTTTTAATTAAAGATTACTTTAACTAAACATTGTTTTATCGAGAGATTATCCATGACCATTGAAAGCCTAAGCCAAGCCAAAGTATTCGGTGGTTGGCATAAACAGTACACTCACGAATCTCGCGCTTTGAACTGCAACATGCGCTTCGCGATCTTCTTGCCACCTAACGCGACCAAATCAAACCCAGTGCCTGTGGTTTACTGGTTGTCTGGCTTGACATGTACCGATGAGAACTTCATGCAGAAAGCCGGTGCGTTTCGCATGGCGGCTGAGTTAGGTATCGCCATTGTGGCACCGGATACCAGCCCACGTGGTGACGACGTTGCAGACGACGAAAACTACGATCTGGGTAAAGGCGCAGGTTTCTACCTAAACGCCACTCAAGAGCCATGGTCACGCCACTACCATATGTACGATTACATCACCAAAGAATTGCCTGCGATCATTGAAAACAACTTCCCTGTTTCAGATGTTAAATCGATTTCGGGTCACAGCATGGGTGGTCACGGTGCAATCACCATTGGTCTGAAAAATTCAGATCAGTACCGTTCAATTTCAGCGTTCAGCCCAATCAGTAACCCAATGCAATGTCCTTGGGGCCAAAAAGCGTTTACCGCTTACCTAGGCACTGATATCGAAAGCTGGAAGCAGTACGACGCAAGCGAGTTGCTAAAGCAAGCAAAATCACCATTGCCAATCTTGGTAGATCAAGGTGATGCCGATAACTTCCTTGCTGAGCAATTAAAACCTGATGTGTTACTGGCGGCAGCAAAAGCCCATGATTCTGAAGTCGAACTGCGCATGCAGCCGGGTTACGACCACAGCTACTTCTTTATCTCGAGCTTTATCGCTGATCACTTGAACTTCCACGCTAAGTACTTATTTGCCTAACGCCAATTTTAACGCCGCAAGCAAATAGAAGAGCGCGGAAAACCAAACGGTTTAATAATCTTCTCTATACAAAGCCATCCAATTATTGGGTGGCTTTTTGTGTTCTAAAAACACTCACTTTACCTTTACATAACCCCATTGAAATATAGCAAGATGACGTCTAACTTGTAATTGAACGCCATTCAATTACTGCTAGTACTCTATGAAAAAAACAACGTCAGTCCTGCTAACCTCGACTTACTTCGGGTTGTTAGCAACCTCTCCTCTTGCCGAGGCGATAAGCTTTTTCGATCCCATTGATGGGCAATTAGATATGGGCGAATACCTTGCTGAAAACGCCTACGGCTTTTTACCTGTACCAATTGAGAAGCTGTCAGGCATGGACTTCGCCTTTAGCGATGAAGACAGCGCCGTCTATTTCCAAGTGGGCTCAGGCATCTAAGCCCACTCTAATCAAACCATCAAAGCAGCCGCCATCACGTCTGTCATTATCACGACTGATATTTAGGGTTCGCGCCGTATTGGTTCGAGCCTTCTTCACTGTCTTGAATCAAGAAGTACAACAGCACCAAAATACCGATGATTGGCACAAAAGCGATTAACGCCCACCAACCAACTCTTCCTGAATCGTGTAGACGACGTACAGTCACCGCGATCGACGGGATCATAATAAACAGCGCATAAATCACACCGAAGAAGCCAAAATTGTCCATTTGCATCACACTGCCAATCACCCGATCGATGATCCCCATCACCAAATTAACCAACACATTGACTAATGTAAAGTACCAATACTCTTGGCGTCTTGCCCTACCACTAAAGTTGGTATAATTGAGGATAACTTTGTAGTACCAATCAAACATATCGTCTCTCCTAATGAGATGAAAGTGTCGCGAAAGTTAGACAACACAATGCAAAATGCGCACAAAATGAGCGAAACAACATATTCATTCAATAGTTGTATTTTTAACTCTGCTATTAACCTTGACGTATATTCCACCAACGGTTACTTTTCACCCATAACGTATTATATAAATTCATCAAGTTGGCTCTATTATTAATAACTATATAACCGAGATTTCAGCAGATCGATTCTATGACGCGATCTTGCCGAAACAAGGGCAATAACTTCAAAGGGCACAAGATGAGAAAAACAGTAGTACTCGCTTTACTTTTGTTTGCACCCATACTTTTTGCAAACACGATACAGTTTAGCAGTTTAGAAAAATCCAATATCGTTGTGGCACTGTCAGACCTTGAGTCGATGCCTCAAACCACTTATACCACCGCTCTGCCTTGGCTTGAAAAGCCCGCCGAGTTTAATGGCGTAAAACTCAGTACACTTTTACAGCACACACTCGGTGAAGTTCCTCAGCACGTCCAAGTAAGGGCAATGAATGATTACTATTCCTATATTTCACGTGAAGACATCCTTCGTTACCAACCTATCATTGCGTATAAACAAGACCATAATTACATCAAGGTTCGCAATAAGGGACCATATTGGCTGATCTACCCAGTCACAAAATACCCAGAGCTTGATGTCAGTTACTACCACTCCCAAATGGTTTGGCAAATCAATAGGATCAGTACGAAAGAAGAAGAATGAAAGTACAACCCAACGTTCCCAAGCAGGGACCTTTTTCATCCCGAAGCAAAACCTTACTTCTGATTTTTGCTTCCACACTGCTGGTCGCCAATATCGTGCTACTGCAGGCAACGCGCGCACTGACCAAAACCTATTCGGATCAACAAAACCAAGCGACTTGGTTTTTATTTCATTTATCCAAAGAGTTATCGGAACTGGTTGGCGAAGCTAGGCGCCTAAACGAAAGCATCAATAATTTTGATAGCGCCGAATTACAATACGAACTCGCCTGGAGCCGCTTTGACCTTTTGATTCATAACAAAGAAGCTGATTCTTTCCTCTCCCGAGAAGAGGTTCGTGTGTATTTTATTTCCTTGTTTGACCGCTTTAAGCAGCTTGAGCCCATTTTAGTCGAAGCCAAAACAGGTAACAGCGTTGCGGCCAGTCAGTTTTATCGCGCAACACAAAACCTCTATATGGAGATGATTGATTACGTTACCCAGCACTTCCGTGTCGCGAGCCCGCTTTATAAGCAGCAACAGAAACAGGCCTATGACCTACTTCAAGCGCAATACCTGTTGCTAGGCATTTTCGTTATCACGGTAGCCTTAATGACGTATTTCTATAAACAAGAATCGAAGTTCCACAAAGCGCTTGCATTAAGCGACTCACTGACCGGCTTGGCTAACCGAAGCGCTTTGTTTATTGACCTACAAAACAAGCAGGAGTCAGGAACGACCTTTTCCCTGCTTTTGCTTGATTTGAACGGTTTTAAAAACATTAACGATACGCAAGGACACCAAGCGGGTGATATCGCATTGACCGAAGTCGCCGAGCGCTTGAAGCATATGGCTCTGGATAACTTTAAAGTCTATCGAATGGGTGGAGATGAATTTGCAGTCGTGATTAATTCAACGGTTAAACAAGATATCGAAGAAGCGAAGCGTCACATTCATGTGGTGTTTGAGAAGCCTATTTTTGCGTCTGACCAAGCAAGCTCTCTATCAACCAGCCTCGGCGCGGCATGCTACCCGCAAGACACCGACAACATTGACTTCCTGATCAATTTAGCGGATAAGCGCATGTACAAAATGAAATTCCAACGTTAAACGGATAACCATGATGAAAAACTTCATGCGAGCAGTGCTATTACTGCTAGTGATCGCGATAGGTGTGCTGGCTTGGGTGTTTATCCCATCGCACGAAACTGTAGGTGCGAAAACTCTCGAAGAAGCACTCAACGGCAACTACACGCTGGTTGGCCATCGCATTCATTCTACAGACCCTGACGCGGGTAACATGTTTGGTTACTTTGTCGTGTACAAAGGCGCAAGCACGGATGATTTGGAACCGTTTTTGGTGACTTCTGATCAGTTTATTCGCATGGTGCAAACCGGTGACAACACGCTAGCCCTCACCGTGAATGGTCGCATCTACCGCTACCATAACGACCTGTGGGTAGAGAACCCAGATGGCAAGTTGCAACATTGGTTTGTCAGCGCGACAGCGAAATACGTCCGCTGATTAGACGCATACTTAGCTTCAGATACTGAACTTCAGATAAACAAAAGCCCCGCTCACTAAGCAGCGGGGCTTTTTTATGTTCGAAATTGGCGAGGCAGAAATTACAGCACTTTCTCTTTGATCACTTTCATTACGCCAGAGTCACGATTGCTTGGTGCTGAGAAGCGTGCGATTTTCTTCACCGCTTCGTGCGCGTTTTCCATCGCGTAGGAATGCTTGCTCACTTGCAGCATCTCTAGGTCATTCAGGTAATCACCGAACGTCATGGTCTCTTCAGGACCAAAACCCATGGTTTCTTGAAGATGTTTGATGGCCGCACCTTTTGATGCTTCAGCATTCATGACATCCAGCCAAATCTTCGCACTCACCACCACTTGATGCGTGTCATCGAACTTCGCTTTCATGGTTGGGTACACTAACTCTTCCGAGCCACCAAAATGACAAATCGCGACCTTGATGAATTCATCATCTACGGCCAATAAATCTGGCACGTATTCACAACGGTGGTAGTATTTCTGGAACTCCTCCAACGCTTTCGGGTCTTGAGTTTCGATGTATGCAGAGCGCTTTCCACTCAGCACTAGGTGCGTACCTTCAATTTCGCGAGCCGCTTGAATGATCGCATCAATTTCCGACTTTGGAATGGTGCAGCTGTATAACTCTTTGTCCTGATACATCACCAAGGTGCCGTTTTCCGCCACATAAATCATACGATCTTGAATCGGTGCAAACGTATCGCGCAAACTGTAATACTGACGACCCGATGCTGCCGAAAACAAAATGCCCTTCTCTTCTAGCTGCAAAAACAGATCAAAGAACTCAGGGTCTAAACGACCATATTGGTCAAGCAAGGTGCCATCCATATCGGTGGCAATAAATTTGATGCTAGCTTGTGACATGACTTCAACTCAAAAATAAGCAGCACAGGTCACTCTGCGAATGAAAACGGCTGCAAAAAACAATCACGCTAAGGTACAGGATATTGGGTGAATCTCAAGCTGAATTGAACAAGGTAAGCTAGGCTCAAGATAGCAATCACAGCCAAAACAGGTACAATCCGTGCTCGATTTTTATTTCGCGCGGACTCACTCTCATGCACTCGCCTGAACAATGCTTTACTCGATTTACTGCGGATATTTCTGGCTACGACTTGCCAGCGCAGTTTACGTTTCCGTTCTACTACACGCCTCACCCATTATGTGTGTTGGCTGCCGAGCAATTGCAGCAGCACCTAATGACACAAACTGATTTCGAACACGATTTCGGTCTTGAGGGTGAGCAAAACGGACGCGGTAAAATGTTCGGTGTTTTGCTAGTACGTAACCCGCAAGGTGAGCTTGGCTACTTCAGTGCTTTCTCTGGCAAGATTGCCGATCAAAACTTGCTTCCGGGTTTTGTTCCGCCCGTATTCGACATGCTGACAGAAGAAGGCTTCTTCCGAGGTGAGACAGATGCTATCAATGCTGCGAACGCGGAATACAAAGCCTTTGCTACCAACCCAGAATTGGCACAACTGAAAGCAGAAATCAAAGCCTACCGCGAAGCGTATCAGCAAGAAGAAAATGCCCATCGCCAAGTGATGATTGCCGGTCGTGCAGAACGAAAACAGCAACGTAAGCAAGGCGAGCAAACCTTGAATCCAGAAGATCTAAAAGCGCTACTGGATGATTTGGGTAAACAAAGCGTCGCTGAGAAGAATGTACTCAAGTACCTCAAACAAGCTTGGGATGAAAAGCTGGCAATCAAAGAAGCGCGCTTAGCCGAGCTAGAACAAAAACTGGCAGAACTTAAAGAGCAGCGCAAAGACTTGTCTAACGTGCTACAGCACAAACTGCATCAACAATACCGCTTCTTGGATAACCACGGCGCAGAGCGCGATTTGGTGGACATTTTTGCTCCGACCACCAATCCAGTACCACCAGCGGGTGCGGGAGAATGCGCGGCGCCAAAACTGCTTCAGTTCGCGTACAAACATGGTTATCAGCCACTTGCATTGGCGGAGTTTTGGTGGGGCGTATCGCCGAAATCTGAAGTGCGTCAGCACAAGAAATTCTACCCATCTTGCAACAGCAAATGCCAACCTATTTTGGGGCATATGCTGCAAGGCTTGGATGTGGAACCAAACCCATTAGCAGAGAACTGGGCAGAAGATAAAGAGCTGGAAATTCTGTTTCAAGACGAAGCCATGGTGATCGTCAACAAGCCTTCGGGCCTGCTTTCCGTTCCGGGCAAAACCATCAAGGATTCGGCGTACACACGCCTGCAAACAATGTTCCCAGATGTCGAAGGGCCGTTCGTGATTCACCGCTTAGATATGGCGACGTCGGGGATTCTCATATTTGCCTTAACCAAACGAGCAAACAAGAGCCTGCAAAAACAGTTCATCACTCGCGGTGTACAAAAGCGCTACATGGCACTGCTAGAAGGTGTATTAACCGAGCCTGAAGGTGAAATCTCGCTACCGATGCGTGGCGATCCGGATGACCGTCCACGTCAACTGGTATGCTTTGAACACGGTAAACCTGCTGAAACTTACTGGCAGTTGATTGAAGTGAAAGATGGACGTAGCAAGGTGTACATGTACCCGAAAACAGGACGAACCCACCAGCTACGTGTACACAGCGCGCACCACATGGGATTGAACATGGCGATGGTTGGCGACGGCTTGTATGGCGAAAAAGCTAATCGCCTGCATTTGCATGCGGAGATGTTGGAGTTGGACCATCCATACAGCAAGGAGCGCATGTGTTTCCAAGCAGAGTGTGAGTTTTAAAGCGGCTTATCCATGCAGAATAGATAGCAAAAAGGCGCTGAGTTACAGCGCCTTTTTTACGTGTAGAGCGAGCAAGAGTTTCCCGACTGCGCTCCTCCATCGCTATCGGGAACGACGCGTTATAGAACAAGGTTTCCAATCACCATAACTAAACATTGTCATTCCAGAATTAAGGGACGAGATATCTGGCATCTCAATTTAAAGTAACTCCACGTGAAAAGCAGATAGCAAAAAGGCGCTGAGTTACAGCGCCTTTTTTACGTAAAGAGCGAGCAAGAGATTCCCGACTGCGCTCCTCCGTCGCTATCGGGAATGACGCTTTATAGAACAAGGTTTCAAATCACCATAACTAAACATTGTCATTCCAGAATCGAGGAACGAGATGTCTGGAATCTCGGTTTTTTGTGAACAGAAGTTAGCTTACTTTAAACTTCGTCCATACTTGAGAGCGCCAACGTCTTGCCATGATGATGCCGCGTACCCATTCATCCAAAGCAATCGCCATCCACGCACCAATCACGCCGTAGCCCAAGTGAATAACCAAGATGTAAGAGAACACCACACCCAGGCCCCACATGCTGAGAATCCCCATCTGTACTGGGAACTTGATATCACCAGCGCCTTTCAGTGCCGAGATGAAGATCAAGTTAAACACGCGGCCAGCTTCTAACACGATAGACCCCATCACTAAGGCACCTGCCAATGCCAAGATTTCTGGCTGATCGGTAAACACGCTCAAAATCTCTTCGTGGAACAGGTAAATCAAACACGTTGCCGCCGTTGATGCAGCAAAGCCGACCAAGAAGTAGATCTGCACGCGTTTCAGAATGCTGCTTACCCAACCTTTACCAATGTAGTAACCCGTTTGGATTTGAGCCGCCTGACCAATCGCTAGCGCAAACGCGAAAGAGAAACGCGCGATGTTTTGTGCATAAGTAAATGCCGCGAGCGAAGAGGTGCCCATTTGCACCACAAAGTAGACGATACAGATTTGCGCCATGTTGTATGACAGCACTTCACCCGCGTTCATGCCACCGATTTTTAGGATCTTCTTGAACACATCTTTCGGCACTTGTTTAAGCTTAGACATTGGCAGTTCGATGCTGCTGCGTTTCAAAATCAGGCCCAACAATAATGTACCGATTACTTGGCTCACGACTGTCGCCACTGCAACACCTTCAACGCCATACACAGGCAAACCAAACGGCTGATACAGCGCAATGTAGTTACCGATGATGTTGAACACGCCAGAAATTAGGTTAACGACCATTGGCGAGCGTGAATAACCGTGGCTACGTAGAATCGTGGTGAAGACAATACCGATGGTGACGTTGAATGTCATCGCACCGCTGATAAGCAAATATTCACGCGCATACTGCTCAACTTGAGCCTCTAGCCCGTAATACGGCAAAAAGAACACCGCGCCAATCACGGCCAGCACACTCAAGAAAGCACCTACAATCACCGACAAAGCGATACTGGCAACACCGACATCAACGGAGTCTTTCTCACGCCCTGCGCCATTGTATTGCGCGATCAAGATACCCGTGCCGCTGCTGACAAAGGTAGAAACGATGATCAGGAAAAACGTTAACTGTGTGATTACCCCAACCGCAGACACGGCTTTGTCTGAGTAACCACTCAACATGAATACGTCACTGGTTCCTAAAGCCGTCCGTAGCAAAATTTCGACAAGTATCGGCCAAGCCAATGCCACGATGGACATACGTTGGTTGATATTCTGGCTTTTAGGCATGTGTTTGGGACCTTTCCTACAACTAAAAACTGCCCCACAGATAACTGTGAGGCAGTTCAAAAAATTAGATTCCTTAGAATTTGGCTATTTTGATAATTGTGCACTTAACCACCAAAATGCAGGCGCGAATTCTAGACGGAGTTTGGTCACAAATACAACAAGATTTCGTCGAGTTTCGGAAAATATTTTCTAATGGGTTTGGCGACTTATCTCAACTTGATTGGCGGAACTTAGACACCGTTGATTGGCGGACAATCAGATCGATCGGAGGTAGACGCACTTCATGCCTTTGACCACTCAATAAATTGAGTATGGACTCGGCACAAATGGCTCCAACTTCTTCAATCGGCTGTCTCAGTGTCGTAAGTGCTGGCGTGAAATATTGTGAGGTCGGCAAGTCATCAAAGCCGATCACAGACACATCCTCTGGCACACGAACGTCGTGGTCATGCAGAGCCTTGATCGCCCCATAAGCCGTTTGGTCATTGGCAGCAAACAATGCAGAGAAATGCACTTTAGATTCGAGCAATTCCACCGTTTTTTGATAACCAGACTCACTGCTGAAATCACCTTGTTTGACTAATTTTGGCATCACCTTAATGCCTGCCTCTTGCAGAGCGTTCTTGTAACCAACAAAGCGAGCCACCGCATCTGGTTGATTCAAAAGACCTTTGATATGAGCGATGTTCACATGACCTTGTTGCATCAAATGTAGTGTCGCCATGTATCCGCCCAATACATTATCTATATTTATGGATCGAACCTTATCGCCAATGACATTGTATCCAACTGCAACAACCGGAATTCGCTCTGCATATTCCAGTATCTGCGCTTCCGTCAAACTGCCCGTTACAATGATGACCCCATCGACATTGCTCTTCGCCAAATACTCCAAAGAATGCGATTCCAATGAACGCTGCCAATGCCCCGTCGCAATCACCAACGAGTAACCCTGAGTATTCAGAACCTTTTCCATATCATTAAGGATACGACTGGAGTGCGGGCTTTCTGGGTGTTGGATAAGAACGCCAATGGTCATAGAACGCGTGTTAGTGCCCTGACCCATTTGATAATTTGGCTTATAGCCCAGTGACTTGATCGCTTTTTCTATGTTTTGGCTTTTATCATCAGAGACAAAGGTCGTGCGATTGAGGAAACGTGATACGGTGCTCGGTGACACACCTGCCAACTTGGCAACATCATAGATGGATGCCGCTCTTTTCTTCTTTTTCATTGTAGGAATTTCCCCAGCAAGCTAATAACAAAAATATAATTTGCAGCGGGAGACGCGACAACATTTTGATATGGGAAATGAGAGCTAGATAAGTCGCCAGTACGCAAGCGCGCACTGGCTTTCATATCGGGGATTTAGAATGTCGCAAGCGATTTTTCACTCAGTGCATCAAATAGGTGAATCGCATCCAAATCCAAGTACAGAGTCAGCGTATCCACATCTACTTCTGCCGCTTGTGTTTCAACCATAAGCGGCTGACCTGCGATTTCTGTTTTCAGTAGGATACTCGCGCCCAATAGCTCCTTGTCTTTGATTTTGACTGGGAACGGCAACACGCGGTCGTGGTCGACTTGTTCGGAACGCAAATGGATGTCGGTAGGACGAACACCAAAGTGCAGCGCTAAATTCTTCGATGCGTGTGCTTTGAAACGCTCTGGTAGAGGAATACGAACATCACCCAGTTCGACTTCCCAATTGCCCTCTTCACCAATCAGCTTGGCGTCCAACATGTTCATCGATGGGTTACCAATGAACTGCGCCACAAACTTGTTTGCCGGACGTTGGAACACTTCTGTCGGTGTGCCGACTTGAGCCACGTAACCGTCTTTAAGAATCACGATGCGGTCAGCCAATGTCATCGCTTCAATCTGATCATGAGTCACATAAATCGTGGTGGTTTTCAGCTCACGATGCAGCTGCTTGATCTCCTCACGCATCACGCCACGCAGTTTGGCATCCAGATTCGATAATGGCTCATCAAATAAGAACACCTTAGGCGTGCGAACCATGGCACGCCCCATGGCAACACGTTGGCGTTGACCACCAGACAACTCTTTTGGTTTGCGATCCAACAGTGCATCCAGTTCAAGCATCTTCGCCGCTTTACGCACTTCTACGTCGATTTGGTCTTTTGGCATGCCTTTCAGTTTGAGTGCAAAAGCGATGTTCTCGTATACCGTCATATGTGGGTAAAGCGCGTAGCTTTGGAACACCATGGCAAGATCGCGGTCTTTGGCATCGATTTTGTTCATCAACTTATCGCCAACGTAAATCTCACCGCCAGTGATGCTTTCCAAGCCCGCCAGCATTCGTAGCGTAGTCGACTTACCGCAGCCCGATGGACCAAGGAAAACCACAAACTCACCATCTTGCACCGTGAAGTCGAAGTGTTTCACTACCTCGACATCATCGTAGGATTTCTTGATGTTTTTGAATTCGACTTTTGCCATTACTGGTTCTCCTCTGCTCGGTCTAGCAGCATATTACGGTAAGCAATTGCGCTCGCTTTTAAGGTGCGCTTTTGCGTTTGGTAATCCACGTGAACAATGCCAAAGCGCTGCTTATAACCGTAAGCCCACTCAAAGTTATCCATGAGGCTCCAAGCGAAGTAACCATCCACATCCACACCCACTTTAATCGCGGCATCCAACGCTACTAGATGCTGCTGGAAGTAACGCACGCGCTGCTCATCATTCACTTCGCCTTCAATGCAATGATCATCGCCTGCTGCGCCGTTTTCTGTGATGTAAAGTGGTGGCAAGTTCGGGTAACGGTCATTCAAACGCAGAAGCAAATCTGTCAGTGCTTGCGGGTGAATTTCCCAACCAATGAATGTGTGCTCTTGTTCTGGTTGAGGTACCGTTTCAATATCGCCATGTTCGTTGTAGCGCACAACACAACGGGTGTAGAAGTTAATGCCGATAAAGTCCAAATCGGTCTGGATGATGTCGAGATCGCCCTCTAGAATCATTGGCATGTTGTGCGATTGGCGCTTTACCACAAGCTGCGGATATTCGCCTTTTAATACCGGGTCCATAAACCAGTGGTAACCTTCCGCATCGCTGTACTCTGCCGCACCGATATCTGCCTCGCCATATGGGTAAGCAGGTGTCGCATTGAACACACAACCGTGCATCGCATTTGGTGCGTTCTTGCGCATGTGTGGAATCGCCAAACCATGTGCCAGCATCAAGTGGTGCGCAGACAAGAAACCTTCACGCTCGCCTTTAAGGCCAGGAGCATGTTCACCCCAACGGTAGCCCAGATAAGCAGAGCAGAACGGTTCGTTCAATGTCGCGTATGAATCAATCTTATCACCGAAGTAAGCACTAACTACCTTCGCGTATTCCTCAAACTTGTAAGCCGTTTCTCGGTTTAGCCAACCGCCTTTGTCTTCTAGGTATTGCGGTAGATCCCAATGGTAAAGCGTAACGAAAACCTTCAAACCGCGAGCGTGACACTCATCGATGATTTGCTCGTAAAACTTCAAACCTTCTTCATTCACTTTGCCATCTTCAGGGATGATGCGCGGCCACGCCATCGATAGACGGTAAGCGCCCACACCCAAACCTTGAATCATCTCAATGTCTTGCTTCCACAAATGGAAGTGATCACATGCCACGTCGCCATTATCTGCGTTATCAACTGCGCCTGGCTTATTGCAAAACGTGTCCCAAATCGAAGGCGTACGACCACCTAGCTGAGCACCACCCTCAATCTGATAAGAAGAGGTTGCGACACCAAATAAGAACTCTGGGCTACGTAATTTTGAATCTTGTGGTAGTTGGAATTTATTCATTGTTATAAAACCTTTTGTTTCGCTTAGCCCTTGACGGCACCAGAGGTCAAGCCGCTGATCATCTGTTTTGAGGCAAATAAGTAAGTAATCACTAACGGTAAAATGGAGATGGTGGTTCCGAGCATCACCGCTCCCCACGGCGTATTCGGAATGCCCTGCACGCTTCGCAGTGCCTGCGTAATCACGTAGTTTTCTGGCGTTGTCAGTACCACAAGTGGCTGCATGAACATGTTCCAGAAGAAAACAAACTGCACGATTGCTAGGGTTGCGAGCGCCGGTTTCATCAGTGGCAATACCACGCTCCAGTAAGTTCTAAATTCACCCGCGCCATCGAGCTTCGCCGCTTCTAACAGCTCTTTCGGAATCGATGCCACCACGTGCTGACGCATCAAGAAGATGCCAAATGGCGTGGTGGTGAACGGTAACCAAACCGCAAGGTGGTTATCGAGCAAGCCGAGGAATTTCACGATCATGAAGTACGGGATCAAGCTCAGTACAGGTGGAATCATCATCGAGCCAACCAACATACCAAACAGCACGTTTTTGCCTTTGAACTTGTAGACTGCAAACGCATAGCCGCCCATGCTACAAAACAGCAGTGAAATCGTGGTGCCTAGGAACGCGATGTAGATGGAGTTAAACATCGCCTGCCAGAACGGCATGATTTCCAGTAGCTTTGCGTAGTTCACCGCAAGGCTGTCACCAATCGCAAAGCTGATGCCTGTGCCGAAGATTTCAGTACGGTCACGCGTCGATAGCAACGCCGACCAAATGAATGGGAACACAGTCATGATGGCAGACACCACCAACACAGTGCCGAGCATCACCATCAGTATCTTGGTAAAGATCTCGATGCTGCGATCGCTAGGTCGCCAACGCTGCGCCGCAGGTAAAGTGTTAGTACTCATCTTATTGCTCCCCTAGACCTTTCTTACCGAAGAAGAAGAATTGAACCGCTGTACAGCCTGCAATCAAGGTAAAGAGCAGCCATGAAATTGCTGACGCTGTACCCATTTCTAACCATTCCCAACCCACTTTGTAGAGGTACATAGAGATGGTTAAGCCAGACTGACCCGTACCACCAGTACCGCGCGTCAGAACAAATGGTTCTTCGAACAACTGCAAGTTACCGATGATGGTCATGGTGACCGCAAAGAAGATGAATGGACGAATCATTGGTAGTGAAATGCTCCAGAATCGACGCCATGCGTTTGCGCCGTCCATACGAGCCGCTTCTAGGATGTCTCTCGGAATCGTCATCAAGCCAGTGGTGTAAAGCACGATGTTGAAACCGGTGTATTTCCAGAACACCATGATGGCGATGGAAGGCTTAACCATGGTCGCGTCATCTAACCAACGGATTGGCTGGAAGTCGTTCACCCAAGAGAATGCCCAACCAAACAAGGTACTGTCTGCCAGTGCCATCAAGCTTTGGTTGATGATGCCCGAGTTTGGTGAGTACATATTGAAGAAGATAAGCGACGCTGCCACCGTAGATGTGATGAACGGTAGAAAGTAAGCCGACGTCAACCAATGACGGAAACGGTCACCCAGCGACACCAAGATGTACGCCACAGGTAAGGCAACTAAGTGTTGAGCCACGCCTGATGTGATCGCTAGCCAAAGCGTGTTCTTCAATGAGCGCCACAGCCACGGGTCTGTCAGTGCAATGTGGTAGTTTTCGAACCCCACATAGTCCATAGCGCCCAAACCCTCGACTGGGTTCCACTCATGAAAAGAAAGAAAAATAGAAAACAGCAACGGAAAAATTCCGAACACTGAAAAGATGATCAAAAACGGCAATAGGAATCCATAAGGTGTAAGCGCTTTCAAATTCAGACGAGAAAAAGTGCCCTTACTTTCTGGAGTTTCCATAACCTTGCTCGCTGCATGATTCATAGTAACGACCTCTTACCCAGAAGGGGGACATGCCCCCTTCCTGCCTTAAGTATTGGCAAAAAATTACAGATTACGCGTACGACGCTTGATCATGCGCTCTGCTTCTTTAAGCGCAGTCTTAATGTCTTTACCTTCATCCAACACTTCCATCAGTGCATTCTCTAGGATGATAGAACGAGCAACGTGATCGCCTTTCGCTGGTGCCACTGGCTTGATGTTCTGCGCCACTTCAGCAAACAATAGACGCGCTTGCTGACCACCTAGGAATTCGATTTTCTCTTCGAACATTGGGTCGTCGTAAGTCGTGGTGTTCGCAGGGAATGCTGCAATGGTTTCGAAGTGTTTAAGCTGAATTTCACGCTTGGTTGTCATGTATTCAATTAGCTTCCACGCTTCATCTTGGTGCTTAGATTGGGTTGGAATCGATAGGAATGAGCCGCCCCAGCTTCCGTAAATACCATCAGGAAGGTTAGACACGCCCCAGCTGCCTGCTGTTTCTGGCGCAATCCAGTTGTTTAGGTGACCAAGTAGCCAAGCACCAGAAAGCTGAGTCGCAAATGTGCCGTTACGGAAGCCTTCGTACCATTCGTTTGACCACGCTAGAATGCGACCATCCAAGCCTTTGTCACGGATTTCTTTTGCCACTTCGAACGCGTGCACAAATCGCTCAGAAGTCACGACTGGGTTGCCGTCTTTGTCGAAGTACAGACCTTCACCTTCAGGAACTGTGGTGAAGATGATCGCTTGTGCCACATCCGCTGCCGAAGCGATTAGTTGAACATTTTGCTGCTTAAGTTTTTCACCTGCTGCAATGTAAGAATCCCAATCTTTGATCGCTTCGTTAACATCAATGCCCGCTTTTTCGAAAATGTCTGTGCGGTAGTACATAACACCAGGACCGAGATCGACAGGCATGCCGTAAACATCACCGTCGGCACCTTTGCCTTGCGCCCATGCGTAAGGAGCAAAGCTTTCTGCGTACTTATCAGCGCCATAATTCTCAGACAGATTAACCAAACCGCCTGACGCCACGAATGGGCCAATCTTTTCTACATCGACAACAATCACATCACCTGCACCAGAGCCCGTCGCCAAGTTGGTTGTCAGCTTCGTATGGTGGTCACCGTGGTTGTTCATTAGGTAATCAACCTTAATGCCGGTCTCTTTCTCGAAATCTGGCAACAGCACTTTTAAGCTGCTATCGAAGTCAGGAAAACCATCGAAGCGGATTTTAGTTTCATCGGCAGCGTTTACCGTTGCAGCAACACCAAGTGCAGCCGTCATGGCAAGCGTCAAAGTTTTGAGTTTCATGTTGTTGTCCTTAATTATTGTTCTAGAGAGTATTGAGTTCCTTGACCGAACTTCTTGGCACTAGGGTAGGAGTGAGTTTGAAGTTCACATCACGTTTGTTCTTGTTCAGCGCTTGGATGACAAGTTGTACCGCCTCTGCGCTCATCTGTTCTATCGGGAAGTTAACCGTGGTAAGGGCTGGCGTGAGATAGCGAGCAAACAAGATGTCATCAAATCCTACGAGAGAGATTTGCTCTGGCACCTGCATACCTTCTGCTTTCAAGACTTCATAAGCACCAAACGCCATGTGATCATTACAAGCAAACACTGCAGTGAAACCGCTTTCACGCTTAAGCAATTTGCGCATCGCACTGATACCAGATTCTTCTGTAAAACCGGCCTCGGACACTAACGCTTCGTCATACGCAATTTCCGCTTCTTCAAGAGCCTTGCGGTAACCTTGTAGACGCCCCCGTGCGTCAGATCTGTCCAGAGGTCCGGTAATACATGCAATGTTACGATGCCCCATTCGCAACAAGTATTCAGTCGCCATTCGGCCACCAAATTCGTTATCGATCTCGATACAGCTATGAGCCATTTCAGGGATGTATCGGTTAACCAGCACTACTGGAATCCCTTTGTTATCGAGGTCGATCAGATAATCATCAGAAAGGCTTTGTGTGTGCAGAATCATCGCATCAACACGGCGACCAAGCAGAAACTCTACCGATTCTCGCTGGCTTTGTTCCGTATTCGATCCCGCCGTCACTATCACGTGGTAACCCATGCGGCGTAAGCGCTCTTCAATGCTATGTAAGATGCCCGAATAAAATGGACCACCTAGTTCAGGAACGATAATGCCAATACTGCCAGTGCGGCTTGAGGCTAATGCCTGTGCAATAGAGTTTGGACGATATCCTAACTCTTTGATCGCTTTTTCGACTTTAAGCTTTTTGTCATGGCTAACGCGGCAAGTGCCGTTAATGACTCTAGAAACGGTCGCTTGAGAAACGCCAGCGTATTCAGACACATCTTTAATCGTCGCCACATCAACCTCTTTAATGACTCCACATCGCAAGTTTCAAACACTCCGAAACCGCTTTCATGGACGCATTATTCAATATCCAGTAGATGGTTAGCGTGAGTATGTTCACAACAAGTTTGGGGCTAAATTGAGTAATTTGATAAATAATGAGGCTACTTGCAGTTTTCTTTTCATCCATGAAACTGTTTCATGAGACAACACAGGTCGCCTCCTTTTAACCAAAAAAAAGCCTCCACGAGGGAGGCAAAAATATAAGGGTTAAGAGATGAATGGATGGTAAACACCTGATACTTCTGCCTTAAGTGTTTACCATCTTTACATGGACAGTAGTTAACTAGGTGTGGCTTACCACCACGCTTCGAACATTGCACCAACCGTTACTGTGTCAACATCGGTTGCAATCTTCTCACCAGTCACAGAATCAAAACCTGTGTACTCGTTATCTGCATTACCCACTGTTGCGTAGAAACGCAGCATTGGACGGGACCAAGTTTCAGGACCGATAGCCATGTTTTGCGATAGCGTAATTTTCCAAGAGCTATTCGTTGCATCGATGTCATCGTAATCAACCACGCTATAGCCTGCTTCTAGCCACGTGGAGTGGATATCGTTCCATTGGTAAGTCGGGCGCACAATCGCGTTGTAGTTTACGCGGCTTTCATCCCCTTCTACTTCCAAAGATTGGTAAGCAGCTAAATATTGAATGCCCGCTTTGTCAGTGATTGACGTGCTGCCATCAAAGCTCACTAATAGTGCGGTTTGATCTTCTGCTAAATCAAACACACTGTCTTTCGCGTTGTCAGAGTAACGAACAATCAAACGCTGGCCTGCAGCAGATAGTTCACCTGCCACTTGGTAAGCGGTCACATCACCTACGTCTTCGTCTTTCAGCTTATCAGACGCAAAACCGTAGTTGGCGTAAATGCTCAAGTCAGCAGATTCACCAAGCTTGATACCGTGTAATTTACTGGTCAGCGCATAGCGGCCGTTATCGCCAACCATATCGCCTTCCACTTGGCCGACTGCACTAAAGTCAAACTTCACACCGCCTAGATCTAAATTATAGAAACCACCACCTTGACCATCGTGCATCATCCAAAAGTAGTCATTTAGGTCTGTTTGAGGACGTTGGTGGAAGTCACGGCCAGCCCACACATACAAATCAGGCTGGGATTCAAACAAGTTCGCGGCACCAGCGTACATCTTCTTCACGTTCACGCCGCCATCGTCAGCCCATGAAGCGTCTGCCCAATGATCTAACATGAATACCAAATCCCAAATCGCACCACCGTCGCTCTTGAATGCTTTTGCTAACTGGAATTCGCCGCCGTTTTGTTCGTTACCTAAACGACCTGTCGCATTTGAGTTCAATGCACCTGCCGTACCGACTGTTAATGCATCGCTACCTTGATAACCCGCACCATAACGAGCGTAACCAGAGAATACGATACCCAACGGTACTTCCGTTTCTGCAGATAACACTGCTGGTTGTTGGTCGTATACGTAACCCGTTTCCAGCTTTGTTTCCAGCTCTTGGATGCGTTTTTCTAATGCCTCCACATCGGCATCAGCAGCAAAAGAAGGTAAAGAAGCAAGCGAAGCGGCCACCGCAATAGAGAGAGGTAAAACTTTAAAGCTTTTCATGTGATATCCCTAAAATTTGTATGTATTGTTATCTCGAAAGGAATATTAAGGAATGAAAGCATTGAAAAGCCGCTACGGCTTCACACCACAATGGTTAAGAAAGTGACATGAAACAACGCATGAAACAAAAAGAGGGTTTTACTCATTAAAAACATAAAGATAGAAAATCATGATTTTTCTAGCATGATTTGAAATCGCTTTCATTTCACAGAATTGTTTAATTGCTATCACGTTAATTTGTCCTAAGAACGTGCTGTTCAATCACAAATAAATGAAACATTTCATGATTCTGAAAGATTTCATAACTCGTAAATTTCTTACAAATTCAATCAGTCGCATAAATAACAAACATGCTTCATATCACAAATAAGGACTTTGCTATTCCATCTAATACTTAATTACGACCTAGAATAAGCTTCAGATAAGTCTAAAGTAGGGATACACAATGTCGAAATTGGCCGGAGCACGCCTAGAGGAAATGGCGGATATCCGATCGACAAGAAAGAAGATCGTTTTTCTCTGTTCTAGCATCGCCACTGCATTTCTAACCTATGGCTCTGTACTGCACTATCTTGAAGGCAACTGGGGGCTCAGCTTACTCATCGGAGTATGTGCGTTGGCATGTTTAACCATCAGCTACCTGATCAAAGTACGTGGTCACCACCAATACGCCGATTTGTTGCTCACAGGCGTATTGATGTTCGATGGGCTGTTACTGCTCCTATATAGCGATGCGCCCTCCGGTCGATTACTTTGGCTCTATCCGATTGTGGCTGCCATCATCTTGATTAACGAGTTCAAGGTCGGTCTGCTGTTTAGCGTGACATATTCTCTCATCATCTTTTTCGATTTGACCTTTTTAGAGAGTGTACCTACCGCCAGTGAGATGACTGAACGCCGCTTTATGTTCACCCTTGTGGCCATTTGTTTTGTCTGCCATACCTTCTCTTACTACTACTCCAAGGTCGTGAACTACATCCAAACGCTTTATCGTGAAGGCATTGAGGAACTGGCATACCTAGACCAATTAACGGGGCTCGCTAACCGTTGGAGCTTTGAGACTTGGGCGCGCGCGAAACTGGAAGAGTTAGATCAAACTCAGAATAATACGGTCACTGCACTGGTTTTCCTCGATATTGATAACTTTAAGCACATCAATGACAACTACGGCCATGATGTGGGCGATCGCGTTTTAAAACACTTTGCGACTCGCTTGAAAAACAATATTCGCAACAAAGACCGAAAGACGGACAAACACGATTATTCGATCGCTCGCTTTGCGGGAGATGAGTTTGTGTTGATGCTTTACGATGTGCGCTGCAAGAAGGACCTAGATAATATCCTTGATCGTATTGTAAACCTGTTTCAGAAAGGCTATCAGACGGAAGACAATATCAATGAGTTGACCATGAGTGTGGGAGCTGCAATTTATGGCCAAGATGCTAAGGATTTATCTGAGCTCACTCGCTGTGCAGACAAAGCCATGTACGCCGCAAAGCATACTGGCAAAAACCAGTATGCGTATTACGAACATTGCTCAAATGCAGAAGAGTTACGCCATCAAAGGCATTCGTTGGTTGGCGGAATGGGCAATGTGACTTCATTACAACGAGATGCCAGCTTGTAAGAGTGAATCACTCGAACATGGCTCAGGAATACATATACATCGCCCATAAACCGACAAGCAAAAACGTGATAAGCCAGATCACTTGGCCAATTTTTCTTGGTTTATCATCTCGTGGGACAAGAACAGGCTTAAGTGCGCGCTCTTTCATCTTTCCAACTAAGCTGCTTTCAATGGCTCGCTTGTAAAAAGCACGGCGCTTTTGAGCCGCATTGGCCACTTTAGTAAAGCGATGCCTTTGCTCTGTTGTAAACTCCGTCGCTTCATAGCGAGGAGGGAGATCGGAATGTTTACGTTGTACTGCCATCACTTCCTCCTTGAACGATGGGTGTGCCTACCCTTAGTATATACAAAAGTTAGCGGCCTGTTGCTAAAAACCTTTGATTCTGAATAACATGCATAAAAAAACCACCCGAAGGTGGCTTTCATTTCAATTCGATTTATTGCTTATAGGTACTCACACAAGTACGCGGTTGCATCTTTTACTTGCAGCTCGAACGATGAATTTCCTTCTACTTCGAAGAACTCACCGGTGTTGTAAGTGACCCAATCAACCTCGCCAGCTTTCTTAACGATCAATGCACCTTTGACCACACTCATACGCTCTGGCGCTTGAGTGCCAAACGTGTATTCACCTGGCAACATTACCCCAACACTGACATCCTGCCCTTGTTGGTTAAAACCTAGCGACTTAACGCCACCAGCAAAATAACTGTTTTCCTTAATACTCATTATTGGTTTCCTTATCAAAAATCAGCTCTTTTTTACCCTGTTTCGGTTTGCGACTCAAGCATCTAAATTGACCTTTACTGAAAAGCTAACTTATCAATAACTGTGTTTCGGAATGTAAAAGTGGACATCAGATCATAGTTTCACCGTATTAAATACGAGATTGTTTGTTTTTGCGGCTCAAGCTTCTCACCATTATGGAAAAGGAAAGTAAGCAGGGATCATGACTAACACCACAGGCCGTAAGCGCAAGCAGAAACCGGAACCGCAACCCTCACTTTGGGCTCGTCATCAGCTCAAAATCATCAAAGGAGGTTTTGCTCTGTTTGGGTGCACGTTGTTTGGCGTGATCAGTTATCTACTTTATGCCTCTTATTTGGATTACATCGATCGCGATAAAATCTATGGCGAATGGATTGAAATTGGTGCCCCACCTAATCAAACCGAGCACCTTTCCTTTACTTCCAACGGGGTCTTTCGCAATCACCGTTTGATCGCCACTCAATTTGAGTTTGATGGCAAAGTCATCACTCTGAACACAGGCTTGGGTAAAACCGAGTATCAGTTGTCAGGTTCTCACCTCTCCCCACAAATACGCCGTATTGAACCTCGCTTTCCCGATCAGAGATTTATTCTCAAAGGCTTCGAGCACACAGTTCAAGGCTCAGAAACTGGGGCGGCTTCCAAACGTCGTGCCGCTCTAAGTGAACACTTCGGCCGCAAGTAGCCTTTTATCCATCACTCCTCTTCTGTATACAAAACAAACACTTTTTGTCGTAACCAACTCTATTACAAAGTAAAAGTTTAATTTCACTCGCAAAATAACGAGTACGAACTGAGTAAGCAATTAATTAAGTGCATGCAAAATATTTATAAAATATTGGCTCAATATTGAATTTTCACTGCAAATTTATGTTTCTTGTAGTGAGATTTAGGTAACACGGTCGAAAGTTGATTTATTTTTTTTTGAAAAAAAATAAGCCTCTGAAATGCTCAAGGGGATGCTTTTGCACAGTGTGTGAATTGGTTGTCTTTTCTGTCGCAGGAGCAGCTTATGTTCGTTAATGAACATGAATTCAAGGATTGAGAGAGAAGTTATGATTCGATTTAACCTATGTGCAGCTGGGGTTGCCCTAGCACTATCTGGCGCTGCAAATGCGGCTCCAACCGCACCAAGTATCGATATGTACGGTTCCAACAACCTGCAGTTTTCTAAAATTGAGTTGGCAATGGAAACCACATCTGGCTACAACGACATGGTTAAGTACCATGAGCTAGCTAAGATCAACGTGAAATTTAATCAGTGGAGTGGCACTTCTGGCGACACTTACAACATCTACTTTGATGGCGTAAAAGTGGCAACAGGCCCTATCACTGGTAGCCAAACAACGGCATCATTTGAATACGGCCAAGGTGGCTTGTACCAAATGGAAATCGAAGCATGTGACGCAACTGGTTGTGCTAAGAGCGCACCAGCAGAGATCACTATCGCGGATACTGACGGTTCTCACTTACCGCCTCTAACCATGAATGTTGACCCAAACAACAAAACCTACAACACAGACCCAAGTGTCGTGATGGGTACTTACTTTGTTGAATGGGGTATCTACGGCCGTAATTACACGGTTGATAACATGCCTGTCGACAACTTGACTCACATCCTTTACGGCTTTATCCCAATCTGTGGTCCAAACGAGTCGGTGAAATCAGTTGGTGGTAACAGCTTCAACGCTCTACAAACTGCCTGTCGCGGTGTGAATGACTACGAAGTGGTTATCCATGACCCATGGGCAGCGTACCAGAAGAGCTTTGCTCAAGCTGGTCACGAATACAGCACACCGATCAAGGGTAACTACGCAATGCTAATGGCATTGAAGCAACGTAACCCAGATCTAAAAATCATCCCATCTATCGGCGGCTGGACACTTTCTGACCCATTCTACGACTTCGTTGATAAGACAAACCGTGACACATTTGTCGCGTCAGTTAAGAAATTCCTGAAAACGTGGAAGTTCTACGACGGTGTAGATATTGACTGGGAATTCCCTGGTGGCGGCGGTGCTGCAGCAGATAAAGGCGACCCAGTGAACGATGGCCCAGCTTACATCGCGTTGATGCGTGAACTGCGTGCAATGCTGGATGACCTAGAAGCGGAAACAGGCCGTACCTACGAGCTAACTTCAGCAATTGGCGTTGGTTACGACAAAATTGAAGACGTTGATTACGCAGATGCTGTGCAGTACATGGACTACATCTTCGCGATGACTTACGACTTCTACGGCGGTTGGAACAACGTTCCTGGTCACCAAACAGCACTTTACTGTGGCTCATTCATGCGTCCTGGTCAGTGTGATGGTAGCGGCGTTGATGAAAACGGCGAACCGTACAAAGGCCCGGCTTACACGGCTGACAACGGCATCCAACTTCTACTCGCGCAAGGCGTTCCTGCGACCAAACTGGTTCTGGGTACTGCAATGTACGGTCGTGGTTGGGAAGGCGTAACACCAGATACGCTGACGGATCCAAACGACCCAATGACAGGTACTGCGACAGGTAAACTGAAAGGCAGCACGACTCAAGGCGTTTGGGAAGATGGCGTGATTGACTACAAAGGCATTAAGTCATTCATGCTAGGTGCGAACAACGCTGGTATCAACGGCTTCGAATACGGTTACGACGAGCTAGCAGAAGCACCTTGGGTGTGGAACCGTTCAACGGGTGAACTGATTACATTTGACGATCACCGCTCTGTATTGGCAAAAGGCAACTACGCGAAATCTCTGGGTCTAGCTGGTCTATTCTCTTGGGAAATTGATGCAGATAACGGCGACATCCTTAACGCAATGCACGAAGGCATGGCCGGTGGTGTGGTTGTTCCACCAAACCGTAAACCAACGGCAGCAGCTGGTGCAGACCAAGCAGTAACAGGTCCTGCAAGTGTTGTTCTTGATGGCAGCAACTCAACTGATTCTGATGGCACAATCGCAAGCTACGCTTGGGAGCAAGTATCAGGTACTGCAGTAGCTCTATCTGGCGCGAACACTGCGACAGCAAGCTTTGATGTAGCGGAAGTGACTGCAGAAGAACAGCTAACGTTCAAACTAACAGTAACCGATGAGAAAGGCGCAACCGCTTCTGATCTTGTTGTGGTAACGGTTAAACCAACAGGTACCGTTGATAACACAGCGCCAATTGCAAAAGTTTCAGCTCCAGCAACAGCGAAAGCTGGTAACGTAGTTGTGATTGATGCTTCGGCTTCTAGCGACGCTGACAACGACACGCTAACGTTTGATTGGACGCTACCTCAAGGTCTAAACGCAACGGTTAACGGTGCGAAAGTGACGTTCACAGCAGCAGAATACCCACAAGACACAAGCCTAAGCTTCACTGTCAGCGTAAGCGATGGTCAGGCAGCGTCTTCAGCAAGTGCAACCGTTGTTGTATCTAAGCACAGCACAGGTGGTGGCACTTGTACTAACGCATGGGATGCAACGGCTATTTACACAGGCGGTGACCAAGTAACGCACGCAGGTAAAACTTGGGAAGCTAAATGGTGGACACAAGGTCAAGATCCTAGCAAGTCTGGCGAATGGGGTGTTTGGAAAGAAGTTGGCACAGCTAACTGTAACTAAGCACTGCTAAGTTGTTGTGATTCAACATCACTCGCTTTGAATATTGTTAAAACAAGAAAAGGACAGCTTCGGCTGTCCTTTGTTGTTCTCACAGAGTTTATTCAACACTCTTTAATCATCAGCTCGCTTCAATTAAACGGTCGAAACTCTGGAATACCTCATCACACTTCATCACACGACCATGGCCTTGGCCCTGCGTAGTAAACAGTTCCACTCGTTCAATCTCGTCCGCCGCTTTAGCAGAGACGCTGTGTTTGGTGAACTTATCCTGCTCATCATGAACAATAATAGTTTTTGCTTCTCGCTCAGCTAAGCGCCTCTCTGGGTCAACTGATTGCAATGGGTAGCCAAACTGGTCTTCCACTTCCGAAACCACCGCTTTGAATAACTTCATTGAATAACCTGAACGCGCAATGCTGCCAAATAGGTTTTCAACGTAGTTAAGCACTGGCGCGATCAACAGCAAAGGCTTGTTTTCTAATTTACTGTGGCGGCACTCTAGCGCTGAAGCGGTACCCATGCTGTGCCCCACCAAACCTGCAACCTCATCGACAGAATCTAATACATCTTCAAGACCGTATACAAACGCTGGAATATGTCCGTATTGTCCCTCACTCTCGCCATGAGCAGGATGATCGTACGCTAATGCGGTGTAACCCGATGCCGCAATATGCTCCATCAACGGGTAGAACTGGCTCGCAGTCCCTGACCAGCCGTGAGTCAAAACCCATACTGGGCCACTACCAAGTTGATAGGTTTTAATTGCACCGGCATGACCTTGCACTTCGCTTTTGATAAGCCCCTGTGGCTCGACATTTCTTGGCTGAGTACGAGCGGGAGTAAGCAACAGTTTACGCGCGGTCTTTTTTGCATGTGACGGCGCCAACGTGTGATGCAGGCGGGTACTGATGTTGACCAAGCTGCGTTTAACACTGAATTTCTGCGAAGTATTGAAGTAAATTTTCTCACTCATGATCGTTTCCTTAACTATCAGCTTTGCACAAAACAGAACGGTCGTGCTTTTTATGCTGATAAGAAAGAGCGCTCTTTGTCGCTCTTCATTTTGAATCTTTTACTATACCCGTTACCGCGGGGTTAGCGCTTCCATCGAGTAAACAAGTTATCGATGCCCTGCCAGAACAGTCTCTGGCTCTCTTCTTGCCCTTTGATCGAGTAAAATACGTGTGCACTTAAGTACTGCCCGTATAAATCAAAGGTCGCTTGTCGCGTGTCTAAATCGGCGACAAACTCTTGGTTTTCTTTGCCTTTCTTGATCTGAATTTCTAGATAATTCAACCACGTATCAATCGACTTACGTAATGCAGCTTGCAACGCACAACCTTCTTCTGCGGTGTCATTCCAAGCATCAAGGAACATACAGCTGCCTTGAAAAGAGTGATTCCACGTCATCCAAGTATCCAACAAGCCACGTACTTTACGCTCAATGTTGCTATCGCCTAGCTCGCGCGCAGGCGCAATTACGCGCTCAGCGAATACTTGATTGGCAAATTCCAACACCGATAGTTGAAGGTTCAACTTGGAATTGAAGTGAGCAAACAAGCCACTTTTCGACATACCACACTGCTTAGCGAGCTCACCAATAGTGAGACTCTCTAACCCATTTTCACTCGCGAGTTGGAATGCACGCTGCAGTATCAGCTCTTTGGTTACTTTTCCTTTTTTCATAAACACACTTTTAGCACGATCGTACTTTTTTACAAGTCCTCAATTTACTGGTCAAACCAATTTATACCCACTTACACACTCATGATCGCAATACATTGAGTAACCTAATGAATATGAGTTTTCGAAATTTGAGGTGAGTCAGAATTTAAGAAACTGGTTACCACCAAATGCACATCCGTTGACTTTTTAGCGCGAGAACTGAGTCATTAACTGCTAATTTCGCAGCGATTTTTCACTTTTTTAGGTAAGTACTTATGGCAACCACAAAGAAAATTGCCAGTTTAGAATTTGCTCGTATCATCGCGATGTTTGCGATCGTAGGGCTTCACTGTCAGATGGCTCTCACCTATTGGCAATGGGATGAGGTGCCTTGGGTTGGGTATATCCTCAACCAGCTAGCTCGTTTTGCTGTGCCACTGTTTTTCCTCATCTCCGGCTATCTCATTCAACCGAAACTCAGCACGAATCCCGTTGAGACACTGAAAGACTATGCCAAGCCTTTGCTTAAGATATGGCTGGTTTGGAGTGCGATTTGTCTGTTGGTGCCGTTCCGTTGGCAAGTGGTTGCAGAAGCAGGCTATCTCGCCGAGCGACAAGGCTATTGGGGCTACTTAATGTCGAACCCAATCAATTCGTTACTGGAAGGAGGCTTGGTACATCTATGGTTCATTCCGGCACTCATCATTGCTGTAGCCATCATTGCGTTTCTGGTTCGAATCGGCATGATGCAACTGCTACTTCCAACAGCGGTATTGCTCTATATCTATGGTGTGTTCGCAGGCAGCTACGTCACACTCACCGATCTGCCAGCGCCATTCTTTACTCGTAATGGTCCGTTCTTCAGTACCTTACTGGTGGTGCTTGGTTACCTAGCCAGACAGCACCAGTGGCAATGGTCTCGCAACAACACAATTCGATTAATTCTTATTGGTATGGCATTGCATTTCGCCGAAGCCTATTACTTGATGAACTATGAGATCGCCTTTAACTCGCACGACTTTTTGTTCGGTACTGTTGTCTGGTCTTTGGGCGTATTCATGTGGCTTCTTGCCCATCCAAACTTTGGCAATATGCCATGGGTGTTTAAGTGGTCCCCGAGCATTTTAGGTATCTACGTGAGCCACTTATTAGTGATCATCATCATGATGAACATAGCGGGTATGTTGGGGCTAGAAAACTTAGCCAAAGACGCCTTCATTTACCCAGCAACCATTGTGGTGACCTTGTTGCTTGTGAAAGGCATTGAAGCAACACCACTGAAAAAATTATTACTGCGCTAAATCCATTCAGCGCTATGTATGGTCTGCACTACCACTTTTTGGCTAGTGCAGACTTTATAAAAATGAGAGCTCTCTCTCACTCATCAAAATTATCATTTCTAATACTTTGTAATTTGCTTTCACTCACAAAAAACATTGTTCATTTAATTTAGATTTGTCTGACATCAACAAAATGCTCATTAAACGGAGGCGGTATGTGGGCAGGTCAAGGACTCGTTCCTTTTTTAGAAATTAGCCATTGGCTAACTTATGGTTTATACGCTGCAGTAATCCTATTTGGCGCGGCGAGCATTGCGTCACTCAGAAAGTAGTGGCGCAAGCTACATCAATTCAAAACTCCTACCGTTAATTCGAGCTTACTCACACTTAACCCCTTAGGGTGTGT
>NZ_JAHGAH010000253.1:0-24538 GCF_030248475.1 Vibrio sp. D173a | reverse complement strand
TGTGTATAAGAGACAGCCGCAATGGTGGCTTTTTTGATAACTAAATTTATCTAGATTCACTGTATTAAGCGATCAGTTTTCTCACTTTTCCAAATGGCTGAATTTTATCATATGCCCAGTTAAAGCCCGTCGCGTAGAATAAGAAGAAAATTAAAAAGCCTGCCTCTAATGCCAACGCTTGCAGCAAAGTGATCTCCAAGAACCACGCAATCACAGGGATAGACAAGAAGATTAATCCACCTTCAAATCCCAGCGTGTGACCAATTCGCATAGCTATACTGCGATCCTCTCGGTTTGAACCAAACCACTTATCAAAGTACAGGTTATAAATGTAGTTCCAAACGACAGTGTAAAGACTCAAACCAATACCGACCACCGCTAAATCACTGGATCCCTTCCCTGTAATCAAAGAAGCAGCAGGGATAATGATCGCGAGAGCAATCATTTCAAATAGTACAGCGTGAAAGATACGTTCGTTACGAGTCATGATGTTTTACCTAAATAGTTCTACTCAATGACTGGCATTTTATCTATCATTCAGATAATCAAAAGTTAGATACCATCGGTAAAAGCGATATGTTTACTATTGAACAACTGCAAGCGTTTGTGACCACGTCTGAAGCCGGCTCCTTTTCAGCCGCTGCCAGAAAGCTCGGCCGGGCACAATCGGTGATCAGCCAACACATCATGAACATGGAACTGGATTGCGGTGTCGATCTATTTGATCGCTCTGGCCGCTATCCCAAGCTAACTGAGAAAGGTCATGAACTAATGCCATACGCACGTGCGACGCTCAGTCAACTGGATCGACTGAATAACAAGGCATCTCAACTTTTCTCTGCGCCAGCAAACAAGTTAGTGCTTGCTGTTGATGAAGGGATTCCATTAACTCGTCTCCCTATTGCATTGAAGAACTTAGAGCAAAAATTCCCTAACCTTCAGGTAGAGTGTCTCACGGCATCAAGCCCGGACATTATCGAGCTCCTCAAATCTGAGCGCGCGACGACAGGCATTATTCTAAGTGATTTACAAATGCCCAAGAATGTTGATTTATCTAACTTGGGGAATATTGGTTTCGACGTGTTTGTATCATCTGAGCACTCTTTAGCAAAACAGCCCATCCGAAACATCGATGAACTTAAGCAGCATCGCCAACTGGTGATCCGTTCAAAGAATGAAGATGTGAGTGGTCTTAATCAGGCGTTCAGCCCAGATATCTGGTACGCTGATGATTACTACATATTATTAGAACTGGCGAACAAGGGATTTGGCTGGTGCTTTCTTCCTGAACATTTGGTGTCTTACGCGCCAAACACCTTAGTGAAACTTGGCGAAGAATTCACAAAACTGGCATGGCAAGTCAACATTGATTTGATACAACATCAGAAATGGCATTCCGATCCCCTACACCAACAAGCTAGATTAGAATTACAAACCCTGTTTGAATAAACTCAGGGCTGACAGTAGGAACATTACCGATGGCAAATACATTGATCATAGGTGCAGGCTGGCTAGGTACCCCACTTGCACAAACGCTCATTGACCAAGGGCATCAAGTGATCGTCACGCGACGCAGTCAAACTCGATTGGATGAGTTTCCAATACCTTTCGTTAAAACTGCTCTACTCGACCTCAATGAATCCAACTCTGAGCAGCGACTCATTGATATCATCAAACAGCACCATATCAAACGTATTGTCGGCGCTTTCCCTCCTGGCTTTCGTAAAGGGAATGGACAAGAGTACGCACAGCAATGGCAGCGCTTAACTGAAGCGGCAAAAGCAAGTAACGTTGAAAAGATTTTGATGGTCAGCTCAACGACGGTATACCCAAACCTAGCCGTCGATATGAAAGAAGAAGACGCCACACTTGCATTGGCTCAGACGAAGGAACACTTCTCAGACAACGCTCGCATCATGCTACAAGCAGAGCAATACGTCATTGATTCCGGTATCAACTACGCCATCGTCCGTTGCAGTGGTTTGATAGGCTCTGACCGCCATCCTTCTCGCTTTGCAATGCGATTAAAACAAGTGAGCCGGAAGGCCCCAGCGAATATGGTGCATCAAAACGATGCTGTAGCAGCAACGGCTTTCGCTCTCAATCAAATCAGCAATGAAGTGGTGAACGCCACCACGCCGAATACTGTCAGCAAAGCCGAATTTTACCAAGTGGCCATTACGAAAAGTAATTTAGATATTGCCCTTCCGCCAGTAACTGAAACTGCCGATAAACGAATCCTTGCAGACAAGCTTACTACGCTTGGCTACCAGTTCCAATTCAACTCAACGCTGGATGCACTATGAAGCTTTATCAACACATTGAAACCTTGTGGGATTACATGCAACTCAAGCAGGAACTTACACCTGCTGACTGCTTATTTGTTATGTGTAGCAATGATTTACGTGTTGCCGAATACGCCGCAAAGCTTTACCACCAAAAGCTTGCACCTCTGATTGTATTTTCTGGCGGTGAAGGCCGTTTTACGGATGGCTTGTTTGACAAAAGCGAAGCCGAAACCTTTGCAGAAATAGCAAAACTTGCTGGTGTACCAAACGAAGCAATCTTAATCGAAACACAATCAAGCAACAGCGGAGAGAACGTTCGATTCACGGAACAATTGTTGATAGAAAAAGAGGTTAACTGCGAGTCTCTCATCTTGGTTCAAAAACCATTTATGGAACGACGCGCCATCGCGACCTTCGAAAAACAGTGGCAATCACCTTATTCACGTCTGCAAGTAACCTCTACTGCGCATCCTTTCTTTGAGTACATTAACGAAGAGATGCCTCTGATGATGGTACTGGAAGCATTGATGGAAGATTTTTCTCGCGTAAAGACTTACCCTGAGAAAGGCTTTCAAACGAAGCAAGAGATTCCTGCTCACGTTGAATCCTCCTACCAAGCACTGCGAGAAAAGTTCGAGTTTGGTCTCGCGTAATCCCTCGCTCAGTGACCAACAACCAGACAATAAAAAAGCCACCGAATTCGGTGGCTTTCTCTTATCTAGATTGGCTTACTTACCAATTGCTTCTTTGTAGTGTTGACGACAAACGGATACGTAACGATCGTTACCACCGATTGCAACCTGATCACCTTCTTTGATTGCAACGCCATGCTCATCAGTACGAATAACCATGTTTGCTTTGCGACCGCAGTGACAAATCGTTTTTAGCTCAACCAGCTTGTCTGCCCAAGATAGCAGGTACTTGCTGCCTTCAAAAAGTTCGCCTTGAAAATCGGTGCGAAGGCCATAACAAAGAACCGGAATATGCAGCTTGTCCACCACCTCTGTGAGTTGGTAAACCTGCTCTTTAGATAGGAACTGACACTCATCAATCAGAATGCAGTGACGTTTTTCAACCTCATGCAGTGCTGCAATCTCTTGGTAAAGATTGCTATCTGGACGGAACAATTGTGCATCTGATTGCAAACCAATACGAGAGCTCACTTTACCCACACCGTAACGATCATCTAACGCTGCTGTGAAAATCACAGGCGTCATGCCACGTTCTTGGTAGTTAAATGAAGATTGAAGAAGAGTTGTCGATTTACCCGCATTCATTGCTGAGTAATAGAAATACATTTGAGCCACAGAGCACTACCTTCGTTAAAGTTTAGAATTTATAAAAACTTGTAAAGAAAAGGGCTGAATCATCAGCCCTTTTAAAAGATTCAATTACTTACGACGCCACGTTGTGCCTTCTGGGCCATCTTCCAGAACAATGCCCATCTCCGTCAGCTTATCACGAGCCATATCTGCGTTAGCCCAGTCTTTCGCTGCACGAGAGTCGTTACGTAGCTTGATTAGTGCTTCGATTTCAGCCACTTCATCATCGTTACCAGCGTCACCTTTTAGGAACGCTTCTGGATCTTGGTGAAGAATACCGATCACGTCAGCCAGTTCACGCATTAGCGCACCTAGCTCGCTCGCTTTCTCTAGGTTTTCTGTCTTAAGACGGTTTACTTCACGCGCCATGTCGAACAGTACTGAGTAAGCTTCTGGCGTGTTGAAGTCGTCGTTCATCGCTGCAGTATAGCGAGATACGTACTCTTCACCACCTGCTGGCGCTGCGTTTAGATCGAGACCACGTAGAGACGTGTATAGACGCTCAAGAGAAGCACGCGCTTGATTTAGGTTATCTTCGCTGTAGTTTAGCTGGCTACGGTAGTGGCCTGACATTAGGAAGTAACGAACCGTCTCAGCATCGTAGTGACCAAGAACATCACGGATAGTAAAGAAGTTACCCAAAGACTTAGACATCTTCTCACGGTCTACCATTACCATGCCGCTGTGCATCCATGTGTTCACGTATTGAGTGTCGTGTGCACAGCAAGATTGCGCGATTTCGTTCTCGTGGTGTGGGAACTGAAGATCAGAACCGCCACCGTGAATGTCGAAGTGGTTACCTAGGATTGAAGAGTTCATTGCAGAACATTCGATGTGCCAACCTGGACGACCTGGACCCCATGGTGATTCCCATGTTGGTTCACCCGGTTTAGACATCTTCCAAAGTACGAAGTCCAGTGGGCTGCGTTTCGCAGTTTCGATATCAACACGCGCACCAGCTTGCAGCTGTTCAAGGTCTTGCTTAGACAGTTTTCCGTATTCGTTGAACTTACCGACTTCAAACATTACGTCGCCGTTATCTGCAACGTATGCGAGACCGCGCTCGATTAGCTTTTCAACCAATTCGATGATTTCAGCGATGAACTGAGTTGCACGAGGTTCAACGTCAGGGCGTTTCATGTTCAGAGCATCGAAGTCAGCGTGCATTTCGCCAATAAGGCGCTCTGTCAATGAATCACAAGATTCACCGTTTTCTGCTGCACGTTTGATGATTTTGTCATCGATATCAGTGATGTTACGTACAAACGTTAGGTCATAACCAAGGTAACGCAAGTAACGAGAAACCACATCGAAAGAAACGAAAGTACGACCGTGACCGATATGACAGAGATCGTAGATGGTAACTCCACAGACATACATGCCAACTTTGCCGGCTGTAATTGGTTTGAATTCCTCTTTCTGTCTTGTGAGTGTGTTATATATCTTTAACATGATCTCTATCTATGATTGTGAATGGATAACAAGAAGGCCGAGTATAACAACTCAGACCTTATTAGGTAATAGCAATTCACGGATAAAACGATAATCGGCTAAACTTCAAGCACAAAACTATTAATTTGTTCTTCCTGAGTTTTTAAAGCGTAATAACTTAGGCTAGAATCGCAGTTTCAATACAACACAGTAAAGGAAAGTAGCATGATCACCCTTCACACTAATTTTGGTGACATCAAGATTCAACTAAACGAAGAGAAAGCGCCAGAGACTAGCGCAAACTTCCTTCAGTACTGCCGCGACGGTTTCTACGACAACACTCTTTTCCACCGTGTTATTGACGGCTTCATGATCCAAGGTGGTGGTATGGAGTCTGGTCTACGTGAAAAAGCATCACGTGCACCGATCAAGAACGAAGCAAACAACGGTCTTAGCAACAAAGTGGGTACACTTGCTATGGCTCGTACTATGGAGCCGCATTCAGCAAGCTCTCAGTTCTTCATCAACGTAAACAACAACACGTTCCTAGACTTCCGTAGCGAAAGCCTAGACGGTTGGGGTTACTGTGTATTCGGTGAAGTAATCGAAGGCATGGACATCGTAAACAAGATCAAAGGTGTGAGCACTGGTTCTTACGGCATGCACCAAGACGTACCTCTAGAAGACGTAGTGATCACTGGTACAACAATCGAAGAGTAATTCTTTAGAATTGCTGCCAAGAGATAAGTTTGTGGGGAGGCGTCGCTTCCCCTTATTTCTATGACAACATTATTTATATCTGATCTTCACCTTACCCCATCACGTCCTGATATCACGGAGTGCTTTGTTACGTTCATGCGTTCAGAAGCAATCCATGCCGACGCACTGTACGTGCTTGGTGATTTGTTCGAATTCTGGATTGGTGACGATGACAACACCCCTTTTGCAAGTCAAATCCGTAACGAATTTAAAGCACTGACGGATTCTGGTGTGCCAACCTTCTTCATCCAAGGCAATCGGGATTTCTTACTGGGTAAACGCTTTTGCAAAGAAACCGGTATGACATTGCTTGATGATGTCTGCACAATTGATCTTTATGGTCAAAAAGCCGTGATCCTGCATGGCGATACACTTTGCATTGATGATGTGAAATACCAAGAGTTTCGAAAAACCGTTCATAAGCCATGGCTTCAATGGTTGTTTAATCGTATTCCCTGGTTCGTTAAGAAAAGAATTGTCGCTAAAGTTCAGTCAGACATTCGAGACGACAAACAAACCAAGTCTCTCGACATCATGGACGTTAACCAAGGCGAAGTAGAGCGCGTTATGTCTCAAAACTGCGTCAACCTGATGATTCACGGTCACACGCACCGCCCAAATACACATATTTTTGAATTAAATGGTGTTAAAACAACACGTATTGTCTTAGGTGATTGGTATAGCCAAGGCTCGGTTTTAAAAGTAGATTCTGACAATTTTGACTTGCAAACACGACCGTTTGACACAACATTGAAGTAAAGCATGTCGAGCGTGTAGAAGATTGACGCGCAAAGCATAGAAATTTTACAGAAAATCGCTATCATCGTATTACTCAGTTAAACAGAACAAAGCACCGCATTGAAGTATTCATACGTAGCTCGCCAACCGATACTGGATAGAGAAAAGCGTACCATCGGGTATGAGCTTCTCTTCCGTGACGGTCCGAAAAATACCTTTCCAGAAGTAGAACCTGAGCTGGCTACTAGTCGACTTCTATCTGACCATTTCCTCACCACGCACTACAGTACTCTGGGTGATAAGCTCGGCTTTGTTAATTTTCCATACCAAAGCTTGGTCAATCTCGTCCCTACTCTGTTTCCCAATGAATCACTCGTGGTTGAAGTATTGGAAGATTGTGAGCCAACAGACGAGTTACTTCATGCAATCAAACATCTACATGCATCTGGCTATCGCGTTGCGTTAGATGACTTTGTTCCGACTAAAGCTTGGAAGCGTTTTTTACCTTATGTTGCGATCATCAAGTTCGACATTCGCTTAGTCCCTATCGAAAAGGCCGCGATTTACATTCAATCACTTGGCCACTTTGGTATCGACTTTTTAGCCGAGAAAGTCGAAACCTATGAAGAGTTTGAACAGGCAATGGATGCTGGTTTTAACTACTTCCAAGGCTACTTCTTCAGTAAACCTGAGATGATTCAGAAAAAACGCCTTAACCCGGCGTTTTTGACGGTGATTCAACTGTGTAAAGAGATCGCAGACAAACCCATCAATTTCAATGAAGTCGAACGCCTGTTTTCAATCGATGTGACCCTGTCTTATAAGCTAATGACTTATGTAAACTCGGGTTACACGCTCACCACTAAGATTAAGTCTTTCCGACAGGCGCTGGTTTATCTTGGTGAAGAACGCTTAAGACGCTTTATTTCTCTTGTTGCCATTGCTTCAGTGCACGAAGATAAACCTGACTCTTTGTACTCTTTAGCGATTCAGCGCCCGTATGTGTGAAATTTTGCTCAGCCAGATGAACACTAAATACGATCCCGGCCAAGCGTTTTTAACAGGAATGTTCTCACTATTAGGTTCACTATTAGACCAACCGCTTTGCGACGTGATCAGTGACATTCCAGTTGATGAGGAAATCAAGCAAGCGCTCACAAGTCGCAAAGGCGTATTAGGCTATCTTCTTTCGATGATCATCGCTTACGAAAAAGCCGATTGGGAAACAACGGAAAAGTACGGTAGCGCACTTAAACTGACTGAGCCACAATTAGCCAAAGCGTTCAGCCAATCCACAGCTTGGGCTCAAGAACTGCTGTCTCAAACGCCCTAAATCGCTATAATGCCCCAAAGAATACCTCCAGCCTCACTTATGTGGGGTTGTTTGTTTTTACCGCTTAATTAATCGAGATTTCATTTTATGGCTTCTTCTTGTCCTTGCGGCTCTAACCGCACCTACCAACAGTGTTGTGAAATTGCCCACAATAACCATGCTGACGTCACCACTCCGGAGCAGCTAATGCGCTCTCGTTACAGTGCGCATGTGTTAGGTCTAGTGGATTACGTGGTGAACACATACCATCCAAGCTGTAATGCAGAAGAGCAACGTGAAGGCATTGCCCAATCCATCGACAGCGATTGGTGCAAGCTTGAGGTAGTAAAAGCCGAAGCGAGTAGCAACGAGAATGAAGGTTTTGTTGAATTCAACGCTTACTTTGATGAGGACGGCAAACGCTACTGTATGACTGAACGTTCTCGTTTCGTGAAAGAAGATGGGCTTTGGTACTACATTGATGGCACGTTCCCAGAAGAAGAGCCGGAACAAGATCCTCGCTTAAGCCAACCAGTAAGCAGTCTAAAGGTCGGTCGTAACGATCCGTGTATCTGTGGAAGCGGTAAGAAGTTTAAGAAGTGTTGTGGCTAAGAGTATCGACGCTTAGCTTGTTGAGCGCGCTTCAATTTAATTTCCTGATCTCGCCTAGGCTCGTCGGAATGACGTAAATTTGTATACCTGTCCTAAGTAGATAACTCTATTGCAAGCATCAATAGAAAATATACCGTCATTCTGAACATCGAGGAACGAGATGATTCAGAATCTAATCACCTCGATCTCTGCTGTCAGGCTTCCCCACCGAATCAACAAGATTACATTAAGGAAGCCCCTAGACTCTCGGGTCATGGAGCTTCATTTAACTATCGCAGCTCATTTATGACGCTCTTTCAGTTTGTTCACTACGTCATTCATCGATAAGCCTTGGTCTTGAAGCAATACCATTAAGTGGTAAATCAAATCTGCTGATTCACACACTAACTCCGCCTTATCGCCCGACGTCGCCGCAAGCGCGACTTCAACGCCTTCTTCGCCCACTTTTTGCGAAATACGCTTGGTGCCACGGGCATAAAGACTGGCAGTATAAGAGGAATCTGGGTCGGCACTCTTGCGGGCAGCCAGTAGCTGCTCAAGTTGATGAAGCCACACCATTTGTGACTCCTCTTGAGGGTCCACATCCCAGCAAGTTGTGTTACCCAAGTGACACGTAGGACCAATGGGATTCACTTTCACCAGTAACGTGTCGTTGTCACAATCGAGCTGAATGTTCACCAATTGCAATACGTTGCCAGAGGTCTCACCTTTCGTCCAAAGACGCTGTTTAGTTCGAGAGAAAAACGTCACTTGACCTGTTTCGCCCGTTTTTGCCAACGCACCTTGGTTCATGTAACCCATCATCAGCACTTGGCTTGATTGGAAATCTTGTACGATGGCAGGTACCAGACCATCCACCTTTTCCCAGTTGATTCGCTCAGCTAGCGAACTTACTTCGGCGGCTTTTACACTCATAGTCGTACCTCAATGCCTTGTTGTTTCAAATACTGCTTTAGTTCACCAATATTGATGACTTGTTTGTGGAATACCGATGCAGCAAGCGCTCCATCCACATTGGCTTTTTGGTAGGCTTCTGCGAAGTGCTCCATGGCACCAGCACCACCCGATGCAATCAATGGTACGTTACATACTTCGCGCACCATATTCAGTTGTTCGATGTCGTAGCCGTTACGCACACCATCTTGGTTCATCATGTTCAGTACGATTTCACCAGCGCCACGTTTTTGTACTTCTTGCACCCAATCACGCGTTTCCCATTGGGTCGCTTTGGTGCGTTCTTCATCACCAGTAAACTGGTAAACCTGATACTTGCCGGTCTCTTTGTCGTAGTATGAATCGATACCAACGACAATACATTGCACACCAAATTTATCAGCAAGGTCAGTAATCAACTGAGGGTTCGCCAGTGCAGGTGAGTTGATAGACACCTTGTCTGCACCAAACTCAAGAATGCGTGCTGCGTCTTCTGCTGACTTAATGCCACCAGCCACACAAAACGGAATATCAATCACTTCTGCAACGCGAGCGACCCAACTTTTATCGACGACACGACCATCACTTGAAGCGGTAATATCGTAGAACACAAGCTCGTCAGCGCCTTCTTCAGCATAACGCTGCGCCAGTGGAACGATGTCGCCAATGATCTCGTGATTACGGAACTGCACGCCCTTCACTACTTGTCCATCACGAACATCAAGACATGGAATTATTCGCTTTGCCAACATGCAAATGCCTCCTCTGCTGTGAACTTACCATCTAACAGCGCACGACCAACAATTACACCAGCCACACCGCTGCCTTTTAGCGCTTCGATATCTGCTAATGAGCCAATGCCACCTGAAGATTGAAACTGCACTTGTGGATACTGTTTGCATAGGTCAACGTAAAGCTCAACGTTTGATCCCTCTAGCGTACCGTCACGAGAAATGTCCGTACAAAGCACGTGCTGTAGACCGACCGTTAGGTAATCGTTGATTAGAGCTTCGATGGTCACGCCTGAATCTTCTTGCCAGCCAGAAATCGCTACTTTACGTGTGCCGTCTTGGTCGATGTTGATGTCTAACGCGAGAACGATTTTCTCTGCGCCGTATTTTTCCATCCAACCTTTCACAAGTTCTGGTTGTTTTACTGCTGTAGAGCCAACGACAACACGCTGCGCACCGGCTTCTAACAGATCAATCACGTCTTGCTCTGTACGCACACCACCACCGATTTGGATGTTCGCTGGCGTACTTGCTAATAGCTTTGAAATCAAATCTAGCTGACGTGCTGTCGTGTCTTTCGCGCCAGTTAAATCCACCAAGTGCAACCAGTTGGCACCTGCTTGGTGGTACAAGTTGAACTGCTCTGCTGGGTCGACTTTGTACTCGGTTACTTGGCCGTAATCACCTTGATAAAGGCGAACCACCTGTCCTTCAATTAAATCAATAGCTGGAATAATCACACTAAATCCCTTTTATAATTCTAAGAAGTTTTGAATAAGCTTCGCGCCCGCTTTTGAAGAACGCTCAGGGTGGAATTGCACACCGTAGTAGTTGCCGCTTTGTACTGCGGCTGTGAACGGGTTGCCGTATTCACACTCAGCAATCGTGTAATCCCCGACAGGCATTGCAAAGCTGTGTACAAAGTAGAAGTACTCACCTTCTTCAATACCTTTGAACAGTGGGTTACCTGCTTTTGCAGACACCGTGTTCCAGCCCATATGCGGCAACGGTAAGTCGCCAGTCTGTAGCAACTTCACTTCACCGTCACAAAGTCCAAGACACTCGACTAACTCGTCGGCTTTCTGGCCTTTTTCTTGAGACACTTTGCCCAACAGTTGCATGCCTAAACAGATACCTAGTAGCGGCTTCTCTACCTGTTTTACCAAGCTGATTAGGTCACGCTCTTCTAGGTTTTTCATCGCTTCACTAGCGGTTCCCACGCCCGGTAGGAATAGCTTGTCAGCCGCCAATACAACTTGTGGATCTTTTGAAATCGTTACGTCATAACCTAGGCGTTCAATAGAAAACTTCACCGAAGAGACGTTGGCACAGCCAGTATCGATAATGACAACTTTCTGTTCTGTCACTGTTTTTCTCCTTGCTAACGTTAGCCTTAAAGTACGCCTTTACTACTAGGTAGCTCAGTGCCTTCTACTTTGATTGCTTGGCGCAGAGTGCGACCAAACGCTTTAAATAGGCTCTCAATGATGTGGTGATCATTGTTACCCGCAGAAGAAAGGTGCAGCGTACATGCTAAAGTGTCAGTCAGAGAGCGGAAGAAGTGAACCACCATCTCTGTTGAAAGGTCACCCACTTGCTCACGGCTAAATTGCGCGTCGAACTTAAGGTAAGGACGACCTGATAGGTCCAGTGCACATTGTGCCAAGCACTCATCCATTGGCAGGCTGAAGCCAAAGCGACCAATACCACGTTTGTCACCCAGTGCTTCTTTCAACGCCTGACCCAAAGCAAGAGCGGTATCTTCTACCGTGTGGTGATCATCAATGTGCAGGTCACCTTCCACTTTGCACACCATCTGGAATCCGCCGTGCGTCGCGATTTGATCCAACATGTGGTCGAAGAAACCAAGACCTGTAGAGATGTCATTGCCGCCTTGTTCATCAAGGTTCACCGCAACTTTGATGTCTGTTTCTTTTGTAGTACGAATCACTTCAGCAACGCGTGCCTTCACCGTTAGATCTTTCAAGATCTGTTTCCAACCCATGGTTTCTGGATTGTATTGAATGCCACGAATTGCCATATTTTCTGCAAGCTGAAGATCAGTTTGACGGTCGCCAATCACAACGGAGTTTTGAAAATCAACTTTGCCACCTTGAAGGTACTCTTTTACCAAGCCCAATTTAGGCTTACGGCAAGAGCAGTTATCTTCATCGAAGTGAGGACAAATCAGCACGTCATCAAACTTCACACCTTGAGATTCAAAGATCTCCATCATCATGTTGTGTGGTGCATCAAAATCTTCTTGTGGGTAGCTGTCGGTCCCCAAACCATCTTGGTTCGTGACCATCACTAGGCGGTATCCTGCATCCTGCAACGACAACAGGCTTGGGATAACAAATGGCTCTAGTTTTAGCTTATCTAAACGGTCTACTTGAAAATCAACTGGCGGCTCAACAATTAAGGTGCCATCACGGTCGATAAAAAGGATTTTTTGTTGTTTGCTCACTCGAACTTCCTTATTGCTATATTGCTATTCTTTTGGCGCTCCCGCTATTGAGCAAGAGCGATAAATTTTTTCTCTACTTATCCGTAGTAGTTTCTAATAAATCCAAGTGTTTTTTCGCACTCGTCACGGTTACCCACACTGATACGTACGCAGTTCTCAATTGGCGAGTTACGTAAAATAATCCCCGTCTCCCAAGCGGCTTTGAAAAGCCCATCGCCATCTGGGAATTTCACCAATAGGTAGTTCCCCCACCCTTCAAACACTTCCAAACCCGGAATCATTGAAAGACCAACTTGCAAGTAGGCACGGTTTACATTCAGATCGAGAACTTGGAACTTCGCTCTTGCTAAGCCAGCTTCCGAAAGCGCCTGAGTCGCAATTTCTGCTACTGGCACCGGTACTGGATATGGTGCGATAACTTTAAGAAGTACATTAATCAGCTCTTCGTTCGCAAGCGTAAATCCACAACGCAGACCAGCAAGCGCAAAAGCTTTCGACAGAGTACGCAAAATCGCAAGATTCGGATATTGCGCCAGTAAATCTACCGTTGATGCTTCAGGGCAAAAATCAATGTACGCTTCATCCATCACCACGATTGCTCGGTCTTTTGTCATCTCAAGCAGAGAGACAATATCTTCACGCTTAACTAAGTTACCTGTCGGGTTGTTTGGCGAACATACAAAAACTAGTTTCACGTTATCCAGGTTAGCTTCGATACCTGCAAGGTCTAGTTGCCAATCTGACGTTAGCGGCACGGTTTTTCGCTCAACACCGATGGTTTCTGCACTGATGGCATACATACCGTAAGTTGGTGGGCAGTAAAGAATCGCATCTTCACCCGGCTCACAGAATGCACGAATCAGTAGCTCAATACCTTCATCTGCACCGCGAGAAGTCAGCGTTTGTTCTGGTTTCACACCCGCATAGGCTGCATAAGCGGAAATCAATTCTTTTGGCTGACATTCGCTGTAACGATTGAGACGAGCGAAGTCTGTTTTGTATTCATTATTGAATGGCGATTCGTTAGCATTTAGCCATACGTCACCGGTACCACCAATTCGGCGAGCCGACAAATAAGGGGTAAGTTGTTGGACTTGTTTACGCGCTAGCTTTTCCATCTCATTGTCCTCTTACTTAGCGGCCAGTTTTTCTACACGGGTTAATTTCTCAGTACGAATTGTCACTGCACGTTTGTGTGCATCCAAGCCTTCCGCTTCAGCCATTGTGACCACTGTAGGGGCAAGGTTCTTTAGGCCATCAGCAGATAGCTCTTGAATCGTCATACGCTTAGAGAAATCCGCCAAGCCTAAGCTTGAATAAGTACGTGTGTAACCGTAAGTAGGAAGAACGTGGTTAGTGCCCGATGCGTAGTCACCTGCTGATTCAGGCGACCAATCACCAAGGAAAATAGAACCTGCGTTGTTTAATAGAGGCAGAAGCTCGCGTGGGTTCTTAGTCTGAACAATTAAGTGCTCAGGACCGTAGTAGTTCGAGATGGAAACCGATTGAGTCAGAGACTCGGCGATAATAATCAAGCTTGAAGCTAATGCTTGCTCGGCAATATCCGCACGTGACAGTTCTTTAAGTTGGCGTTGAACTGCGTCCGTCACTTGATCCGCAATCACAGGTGAAGGTGTCACAAGTACTACTTGAGAATCAGGACCGTGCTCTGCTTGGCTCAAAAGATCCGCAGCAATAAAGTCTGCATCTGCGGTTTCATCGGCAATCACAAGCACTTCTGATGGACCTGCAGGCATATCAATCGCTGCGCCACGGAAATCATTACTCACCTGTCGTTTTGCTTCGGTCACATAAGCGTTGCCCGGACCAAAGATCTTATCGACTTTCGATACAGTCTCGGTGCCATAAGCCATCGCAGCGACGGCTTGACCACCGCCAACGTTGTACACTTCATCAATACCACACAGTTTTGCTACATAAAGGATCTCGTCAGCAATTGGCGGTGGAGAACAAAGCACCACTTTACGACAGCCTGCAATCTTTGCAGGAACACCAAGCATCAAAACAGTCGATGGCAATGGCGCACTGCCACCGGGAATGTACAAACCCACTTTTTGAATTGGGCGCGTTACTTGCTCACAAAGTACACCCGGTTGAGTTTCTACTTTGATTGGCTGTGGCTTTTGTGCTTTGTGAAACTTAGTGATGTTTTCATACGCTTGCTCTAATGCGCTTTTCATCTTTTCAGAAAGACGCGCTGATGCCTCATCGATTTCTTGAGCAGAAACAAGAATGGATTCAGGTTTCACACGGTCAAACTTCTCAGTCAGCTCCAATAATGCGGCATCACCTTCTTTGCGAACTTTTGCGATTACTTCTGAAACCGCGGCAGTGATATTCGCACCTTCTGTAATTGCAGGACGTTCTAGGATTGAGTCTTGCTGCGTTTCACTTAGCGATTGCCATACGACGGTTCTCATTGCGATTACTCCATCATTTTTTCAATTGGTAGTACTAGAATTGAGCTCGCACCCAGTTCTTTTAGCTGTTCCATAGTTTCCCAGAACAGGTTTTCAGTACTTACCAAATGAACCGCAACTTTTTGCTTGTCAGCAGACAGAGGTAATACTGTTGGGTCTTCTGCGCCAGGAAGCAATGCTTTGATTTGGTCTAGCTTCTCAGCTGGTGCGTGTAACATGATGTACTTAGACTCTTTCGCTTGCTGTACGCCTTGCATACGAGTTAACAGCTTTTCGATTAGCGCCACTTTGTCTGCGTCGAACTCACCGATGCGTTGAATCAGCGTCGCTTTTGATTTGAAGATAATTTCAGCTTCTTTAAGGCCGTTCGCTTCCAGCGTTGCGCCAGTAGAAACCAAGTCAGCGATGGCATCAGCAAGACTCGCGCGAGGGGCAACTTCTACAGAGCCTGTCAGCATACATGTTGAGAATGGAACGCCCACTTCATCCATGTAAGCTTTTAGCAGTTGTGGGTATGTCGTAGCGATACGTTTGCCAGCTAGGTCTTGAGGGCCGTTGTACTCTTCGTCTTTGTCGATTGCGATAGATAAACGGCAACCACCGAAATCAAGACGACGAAGTTGAACAAATTCATACGGTTCACCCAAAGCTTTACGATCTAGACGAACTTCTTCCAGTTCATTTTCACCGATAAAGCCAAGGTCTACAACGCCATCCATAATTAGACCAGGAATATCGTCGTCACGAACCAAAAGTAAATCAATTGGCATATTTTCAGAATGAACAACTAAGCGCTCACCCATCACGTTGAATTTCACGCCGCATTTTTTAAGTAGAGCTTGGCTCTCTTTGCTAAGACGACCTTTTTTCTGAATTGCAATTCTTAAGCGTTGTGTTTGCATTGCTTTATCCCTGTGCCAGATTCGGTAATTTAAATATTTTATAAACCAGTAAAGCTAAAAAACCCTCGAGAGATTTTGGTCTCCCGAGGGTTTGAAATCTGTTTTTACTTTGATTTTCACCTCCGGGAGTATCCTATCTCCCGGGTATGCGTACATCTCCCGAAAGACTATATTGGGTGATGATGGTGATGAATGTTCATTACAAAATTACGCATACTTATTTCAAGGCTCTTCTCATTTGCTTTGTTAGTAACCACACTAACCAAGCTGATTACTTTTTTCAACCCTTAATTTTAAAAAAAATCGAATTGTATAATACAAATAAAAAAGGAGGCCGAAGCCTCCTATAAATTTACTTTTTTAATTCAGTGAATTACGCACTCTGACAAGATGCCATTTTTGACTTTGAAAGCCATGACAAAATAGCGCAAACGATAACGAATGTAATCGACGCTGCGATGAAAGAGAACGCAATTGAAGCTGTCATACCAAGAGCAATAAAGCCCACGCATGAAACAAGCGCGACTGATAATGCATAAGGTAACTGTGTTGATACGTGATCGATGTGGTTACAGCGTGCACCTGTTGACGACAGAATCGTTGTATCTGAAATTGGTGAACAGTGGTCACCAAATACTGCACCAGCTAGAACAGCACTTAGCATTGGTAGCATTAGTGCCACGTCTGTTGCGCCAGCCATGTCTCCCGCGATTGGAAGCATGATACCGAACGTACCCCATGACGTACCCGTAGAGAACGCCATTAGGCCAGACAGCAAGAACAGGATAACTGGTAGCCAGTGTGGGTTGATGTTGCCTTGCGCCATTGTAGATAGGTAAGAACCCGTCTTCATGTCACCGATAACTGAACCAATAGTCCAAGCGAAAACAAGGATAAGGATTGCACCAAACATTGACTTAGCACCAATCCAAAGCGTGCGTGCAATCTCAACCATTGGTAGACCTTGCTTAATAACAGTGAACAACGCAACTGCTAGACCAAGTAAACTACCGTAGATTAGAGAAGTACCAACATCCGTGTTTTCAAATGCACCCAACAGCGCAAATTCTTTACCATCTGCTGCTAGCGCTTGACCACCGGTGTAAAGCATTGAAGCAATAGTCGCCACAATAAGCGTTACGATAGGAAGAATTAGGTCAGAAACCTTACCTTTCTCGCTTTCACGAATATCTAGCTCTTCGTTTAAGTCGTGTGCTTCTTGTGAGTCGTTCTCTTTATCTTTATCAAAACCACGGCCTTGAGACGCTGCGATTTCATGTTCACGCATCTTACCGATATCCAGACCAAACCACGCCACTGCAAATACCATTAGTAGAGCAAATACTGCGTAGAAGTTCATAGGAATAAGACGAACGTAAGCACCAAGCGCCGAGTATTCAGTGATGCCGTGTGACACCAAGATACCACCGATGATGGTAATGATGTACGCACCCCAACTAGAAGCTGGCATAATCACACACATTGGTGCAGCGGTTGAGTCAAGGATGTACGCAAGCTTGGCGCGAGAGACGTAGAAACGGTCAGTCACTGGGCGAGAGATCGCACCGACGGCAAGACTATTAAAGTAATCGTCGACAAAAATGAATACGCCAAGGAAGGCTGCAAGAAGTTTAGAGCCGCGTTTACTTTTTACTCGTGTTTGCGCCCATTCAGCGAAAGCGCGAGTACCACCAGAAAGTGTTAACAGTGCTGTTGTCATACCCAAAAGGATTAGGAAGCCAACAATGCTCATGTTCCAAGTATTAATACCACCGTCTTCAATAAAGACAGAAGAAACTTGAGAGCTAACATAACCTACCGTGTTACCGATAGACCAATCGTTAAGTAGCACCGCACCCAGTACGATACCAACACCAAGAGAAACTAAAACACGTCGAGTTAGAATCGCCAGCGTCAGTGCGACAATAGGCGGTAATAACGAAACAGGAGAATGTGCAAAATCTATTAAATTCATGATCTTCAAAAACCAAAGTTTGGCTAGAGATCTACTGCAGACAAGTCACGTAGCATACGGCACGTGCTCATGTTGAACTTAGCGACAGGGAAGCGAACACTCCACCCAACCCTACAGTAGCGCTCCATAGTTTGATGTAAATATACTATGGCAGTGTTGTTCCTTTCAGAGACAACCCCAGCAAGTGGCTTCGATAGGCCACCTACTTCGGCAATCATCGCCTTCCACTATTATTCATTGGCATCACCCCAATAATAGCTACTCTTCGAGACTGCACCTCTACGGCAATAACAAACATTTAACTGTTAATCGTACAAATTAACAACAATTTGTCTGCAATATTGCATCAGGTGACAGCCATTGTACTCATGAGGCCTACCAATGCAACACATCAAACTAAATTAAATGAATAAATAATCGCACTTTCGATTTATAAATGGAATGTGATCAACTCATACATTACGCAACTGCAATCACTTCTATGTTGTCGTTTATGAAACTTTATTACTACTATTAAATTCGTCATAGTTTTACGTGTAACAATAAATGAAAAAAATATGACGACAACAACATTCACAATCTCACCCTTCTCTGTCAGAAAAAGAGAAATTAAATTCAAGCGATAAATAAACATGAAGGTGATCGAGAAAAAGATGGTATCTATAAAGAGAAAAGTGTTGGAAATGACTAATTAGATTTCAAATTGATTAATTAATATTGTTTCCTCCCCAAAAAACTAAAGAAATTTAATCTAAATCATGAATTAGCATTTGCACATATGAGAAAGATAAAGTTAAATATAAGGACACTAATTTTTAAATCTAGATTCGCATTTTATTTATCGTCTCGATAAGCAATGTAGAAACTTTTAACCTATTAATAGGAATCGTTATGTCTGAGCTGACTAAAACACTTCTAAATATCCGTAGCCTCCGTGCATTTTCTCGTGAGCTAACTCTAGAGCAATTGGAAGAAGCTCTAGATAAACTAACTATCGTTGTTGAAGAGCGTAAAGAAGCAGAAGAAGCAGACCGCGCAGCACAAGCTGAGCAAGAAGCGAAACTAGCAGCTATCGCAGAAAAAATCGCTCAAGACGGTATCGACGTTGAAGCGCTAATTAGTGCACTTGCTGGTGAAACAAAAACTAAAGCAAAATCTAAGCGTGCTCCTCGCCCTGCTAAGTACAAATATACTGATACTAACGGCGAAGAAAAAACTTGGACTGGTCAAGGTCGTACACCTTCTGCAATCCAAGAGCAACTTGATGCAGGTAAATCTCTAGACGATTTCCTAATCTAATAATAGATTTATAAAATTTAAAAAGATTCCCTAGCGGAACCTTTTTATTTATAAATAGATACAAAAATGGCGCATTCAAAATGCGCCATTTTTCGTATGTGATAGGTTGGCTAATTCAACATAATAAATTAACGTTCCCAGTATGCTTCTTCCAAGCTATCTTCACGCTCAGGAAGGCCACGAGATAAACGTGGAGAATGCTGTACTAGAACCTCATAACTCGCACGGTTTGCATATTTACAAACTTGAGAGAATGAAGAGTAAGTTAAATACTCATTATTGTGCTTGCTTGAGTTAGGCACATTTTCTTTGTGGTATTTATTTGCAGCCATATCGTGAAGAACCGCAGACAATGCTGCATCACCAGCACCATTGGTGTTCTTAATCTTTTCAGGGCCCCCCATGTAAGGCGAGATGTGCGAATATATTTTAATTGCGTTTTCACATGAGTCTTTCTTCGCTGGTCGGCTAAATTCGTAACGGTTGAATTCCGCAATAGAGCCAGGAAGCAAAGGTAATGACGTTTCACGCTTAGCGCTGTCTTCAGTGTAACCTGCCATAAATAGACCAACAGGGCCTGCTGTACAGAGCACTAGGTCAGCCCATTCAAGCGTTTTATCTGAGGCAGCTAATGGGTCAGATTCACCCGTTAACGCTTCTGCTTCATCTTCGTTCATTGCTACAACAGATACGTTGTCGCGAATAAACTCTTGCCAGAATGTTGGATCGTCTTGAATAACGAATTTAGTACCTAGTGTTAATACCACTGGTACATCGTGTTTCTTCGCGTATTCAATAGCACGCATCGTTGCTTCAGGCATTGGATCGCCTTCTTTACAACGAACTAGGTACGCAGTAAGAACCAGAGCAGATGCACTCTTGAAGATTTTCTCAGGGATATTGTCTGGGCGAAGTTGGTTCATTTGGCCTTCGCTGATTGCGAAAGTACGTTCACCATCTTCAGTAATAAGAGCGAAACAACGACCAATTGCACCATCAACGCCTTGTAGGTAGTTCAGGTCCATACGACTAGATGTGTTACATAGGTAACGGTAACCGTAGCTGCCGATTTTGATATCTTGGCTCATTACACCTAAAAGCGTCGAACGGTCATCTGCCAATACTGAGTAGTTATGTAGCGTGTTACCGATCGTACCACCTGCATACTCGTTAGTAATTAGGCAGTCTTCTTTTAATTGTTGGTAAAGTGCTTCAGCTGTCGCATCATCGATTACCAATGAGTGTCCTTTACTCAAACCGTACTTTTCAATCACTTCCGTTGTCACTTTCGCTTCAATATCAACCAGCGTTTGATCAATGCCGATGATATGAGTGCGCGTCATCTTCTTGCTTTCTTGTGCTTGGCTCACTAATGGGTCGCGAGCATGAACAGGAAAATAGTGCTTGGATTTGCGTTGTCCAGGAAATTTCATATTGTTAGTCTGAGTAAGGGATGAAAAGGAGAACGGATTCTATACCGCTGACAATAAAGCAGCAATAAAAGCGAGTATAGCAAACGTTTGCACCCTGCTTTTTATTTTCTAACGCTCTATTCGCCTTCCATGAAACCTAAATCTGGCAGCTGTTCGAGGTGTTCGGTATAGCGTTTTAGATTGAACTCACCACCATTTTTCATTACGTCAAAAATCTCAATCGACATCGCGCAAGCCATCATTGCAACGGCATCTTCACGTGGCGTACCTGTCATCATTAGTCGCATTAAGGTTTCTTTTACTTTTATCGGGTTGCCATCTTCGAGCTGGTTTTCAACAATTTCAATCAACTCAGCTTCTTGCATAAATTGGTTTTCTTCGGTCATTTGATATTTCCTCTTGGATTTTTGCCAACTATGCCATATATAACCCTTCTATACTTATCGAATTCTCACACACGGTTTGTTTTCGGTGAAATTTACATCAAAATCGAAGTGTGATTTCGATCTCGGATCTGTCCCCGGTCAGTGGATTCTGGTAGAATCTGCGTCCCGTTAATTTTAGTGGTGTTTAGTAATGTCTGATAACAGCCAAAAGAAAGTCATCGTCGGTATGTCCGGCGGCGTTGATTCATCTGTTTCTGCGTATCTTCTAAAGCAACAAGGCTACCAAGTAGAAGGCCTGTTCATGAAGAACTGGGAAGAAGATGACAACGAAGAATATTGCACAGCAGCAGAAGATCTTGCTGATGCTCAGGCAGTATGTGACAAGCTAGGCATTCACCTACACACCATCAACTTTGCTGCTGAATACTGGGATAACGTATTTGAGTACTTCCTTGCTGAATACAAAGCAGGCCGTACACCAAACCCAGACATTCTTTGTAACAAAGAAATCAAGTTCAAAGCATTCCTAGAATTCGCTGATGAAGTGCTTGACGCTGATTACATTGCAATGGGTCACTACGTGCGTCGCTCTTTCCCAGAGAACGCTGAAAAGCCACAGATGCTTCGTGGCCTAGACAGCAATAAAGACCAGAGCTACTTCCTGTACACATTAAGCAACGAGCAAATTGCACGTAGCCTATTCCCTGTCGGTGATTTAGAGAAGCCAGAAGTACGCCGCATCGCAGAAGAGCAAGATCTGATCACAGCGAAGAAGAAAGACTCTACGGGTATTTGTTTCATCGGTGAGCGTAAGTTTACGGAATTCCTAGGTCGCTACCTTCCAGCTCAACCAGGCAACATCGAAACGCCTGAAGGCGAAGTGATTGGTCAACACCAAGGCTTGATGTACCACACATTAGGTCAGCGCAAAGGTCTGCACATCGGTGGCCGCAAAGGTGGCGGTGGTAACGAAGACCCATGGTTCGTTGGTGAGAAAGACCTAGAGCGTAACGTTTTGATTGCCGTTCAAGGTAAAGACCACCCAATGCTTAAATCAGAAGGTCTACTTGCATCACAACTTCACTGGGTAGATCGTGAGCCAATTCGCGATGTTATGAAGTGCACAGTGAAAACTCGTTACCGTCAGGAAGATATTCCTTGTACAATCATCCCTATCGATGATGAAAACATTAAAGTGATCTTTGACGAGCCACAAATTGCTGTAACACCAGGTCAATCAGCTGTGTTCTACAAAGATGACGTGTGCCTAGGTGGCGGCATCATCGAGCAACGCATTAAATATTCTCAAGCTTAGGAGTCGTTACGTGGCGAATACACTTTATGACCGTACTATCGCTTTTGCAGGTATCTGCCAAGCTGTTGCTCTAGTTCAACAGGTAGCGAGAGACGGACATTGTGATCAAGATGCCTTTGAAACGTCAATTAACGCCATTTTGAATACTAGCCCAGCGAACACCATTGGTGTTTTCGGTCGCGAGGCCGACCTTAAGCTGGGTCTTGAATGCTTGGTGAAAGGGATTGATAGCACCCCATCGGGAAGTGAAGTCACTCGCTACATCATCAGCCTAATGGCATTAGAGCGCAAGCTATCGGGTCGTAACGATGCAATGTCACAACTTGGTGATCGCATCCAAATGGCTCAGCGTCAAACGGAACATTTTGAATTGCTAGATGATCAAATGATCAGCAACCTAGCAAGCATTTACTTGGATGTAGTCAGCCCTATTGGTCCTCGTATTCAAGTAACTGGTACTCCATCGGTACTGCAACAAACCTCTAACCAGCACAAAGTTCGTGCGCTGTTGTTATCGGGTATTCGTAGCGCAGTACTTTGGCGTCAAGTTGGCGGTAAACGTCGCCACCTAATCTTCGGACGCAAAAAGATGGTAGAGCAAGCGCAAATCCTTCTTGCTCGAATGTAATAAGGTATCTAGTAAGCAGCTCGCGTTTATCGCGAGCTCATTTTTTTAGACCAAAACAAATCTCGCGCAAACGTTTGCGCAATATTCGTGACAATTGCCACAGTTATTGGTATAAAGCTCACGAAATTTAGAAACCCAATTCAGGAGAACATCATGGAACTGTCAGCATTGACTGCTGTTTCACCAGTAGACGGCCGTTACGGAAGCAAGACAATTGCGTTACGCGAAATTTTCAGTGAATACGGTCTACTAAAGTACCGTACTATCGTTGAAATCCGCTGGCTACAAAAGCTTGCTGCTACTGCTGAAATTGCAGAAGTGACAGCGTTTAGCGCAGAAGCAAACCAATTCCTAGACGACCTTGCTGCAAACTTCTCTGAAGAAGATGCACGCCGTATCAAAGAGATCGAGCGTACAACTAACCACGACGTTAAAGCGGTTGAGTACTTCCTAAAAGAGAAAGTAGCAGACGTTCCTGAACTGCACGCAGTAAACGAGTTCTTCCACTTCGCATGTACTTCTGAAGACATCAACAACACATCACACGCTCTAATGCTTAAAGAAGCGCGTGAGAACGTGATTCTTCCAGAAATCCGTAACCTAATCGACGCTATCAAAGCGCTAGCTGTGGAATACCGCGATATTCCTCTACTATCTCGTACACACGGTCAGCCTGCTTCTCCATCTACTATGGGTAAAGAAATGGCAAACGTGGCGTACCGTATGGAGCGTCAATTCAAGCAAATCGAAAACGTTGAGATTCTAGCGAAAATCAACGGTGCAGTAGGTAACTACAACGCACACCTTTCTGCTTACCCAGAGCTAGATTGGCACAAGTTCTCTGAAGAGTTCATCACTGAGTCTCTAGGCGTTACTTGGAACCCTTACACAACTCAAATCGAACCACACGATTACATCGCTGAGCTGTTCGACGCTATCGCTCGTTTCAACACTATCCTGATTGACTTCGACCGTGACGTTTGGGGTTACATTGCACTAGGCCACTTCAAGCAAAAAACCATTGCTGGTGAGATTGGTTCTTCAACAATGCCTCACAAAGTTAACCCAATCGACTTTGAAAACTCAGAAGGTAACCTAGGTCTTGCGAACGCTGTATTCGGTCACCTAGCACAGAAACTGCCTATCTCTCGTTGGCAACGTGACCTAACTGACTCAACGGTTCTACGTAACCTTGGTGTTGGTGTTGGCTACGCAATCATCGCTTACACTTCTACGCTTAAAGGCATCAGCAAGCTAGAAGTAAACCGCGAAGCACTTCTTGCTGAACTAGATAAGAACTGGGAAGTACTAGCAGAGCCAGTACAAACAGTAATGCGTCGTTACGGCATCGAGAAGCCATACGAGAAGCTAAAAGAGCTAACTCGTGGTAAGCGTGTAGATGGCGAAGCAATGCGTAACTTCATCGACGGTCTTGAGCTTCCTGAGCAAGAGAAAGCACGTCTGAAAGAGATGACACCAGCAAACTACATCGGTCAAGCAATCGAGCTGACAGATAAGCTGTAAGAGAATCGAGAATCGAATAATTTTGAGGGTTGACGTGAAAGC
>NZ_JAHGAH010000252.1:0-1405 GCF_030248475.1 Vibrio sp. D173a | reverse complement strand
TACGCAACAAAGCCTCAAAAAACTGCTTGAATATGGGATGATTGAAACTCTAAAAGTCAAATTTCAAAACAGCCTAGTAATTAAAAGTGCAAACTAAAAGTTATTAATATGTTAATCATAAATATAGAGTTTTAATTGATTAACCTTAAAATTTAATATGTAGAAAAATAAAATACAAATCAATCATTAATATGCTAAGCCAAATACACAAATAAAATTTGCTATAACATGCAATTTAATTTAGTGTGTAAAAATAACAAGATTGAGAAAGGAAAAAATCGAGATAACAATTAAAACAAATATCTTGTAAAAAAGTTCAAAGATAAAAATCACTAAATTAGACATCAATCTATCAAAAGATCTCAACCATTCGATGTGTAACGTATCCATTTATTGGAATAAAAATTAAAAATACAACAGGCTTAAAGTGAAAAAAATAAATACTATTACGCTTTTAATAGCGTTAGCAACTAACAGCTCCTTTTCTTTGGCAGACCCGAATGAAATGTCGATGATGAATGGCTCTCATGAGCATAAATTTAAAGCAAATGGAGAGCTTTCAGGGCAAGCGGATATTTTGCTAAACATGGCCTTAAATAGCATGTCCCCTACCCAACTGAATAGCCTAGCAACAAACTATTTGAAACAAGTAGAAGATATTGATGTGTCAGGCCCAAACTATGATGAGGAACGCACTAAAAATGACGCTGTAAAACAAGAAGTAGCAGAGTCTATTTTTTACTTATTAAAACATCAGCACGTTTCCAACCCAAGATTCATACCAACAAGTAATGGTATTACCGGATGGTGTCTTAAAGACCCTAAATCAGGCTGTAATGGTCCTATTAACCCTTTCGGGACAAATGCTCGCATTGATGAAAGTAAAGCACCGAATGGTGGATATTCCCTTATTGTTGGAAAACCCAATACTGAAGCTACTATCACAACATTATTACAGACGGTTCCAGGGCATACTTACACTCTATCCTTCGAAATGACAGGGGAATTCGTAAAATATCCCGGCCTTTCTTATACCTACCAGCCTGTAAACTCTGTGGTCAACGTCGGTGGTGAGACTGTGTTTTTAAACAAACAGCATCCTCTTTTTAAAACAGAGTTTTGGATTAGAGGAAATCTTGGTTACTCATATGCACCTTGGGACAACCGAGAAAATGGTCGAGACCACTGGGAAAAAGTTGAATTACAGTTTGTTGCATCTCAGCAGCAAACATCGCTCAGTTTTACTAGGGCGTGTTGATCTTTGCTGTACATTTCGTATTCAGCAATACATCGGTAACCACATTAACATGAATGCCAGCGATAACATGCTGGCATAATTCCTTTCTAACTTGTCATATCTACTTGAAATAGCTCGATAATGCTTAATTCTCGCAAAGGTATTTTC
>NZ_JAHGAH010000251.1:0-10874 GCF_030248475.1 Vibrio sp. D173a | reverse complement strand
TCTGCTTCTGCTTCTGCTGGGGCAGCTTCGGCTTTCTCCGGCTCAGCTTCAACCGTTGCTTTTTCTTCTGCTTGCTCGGCAACTTCTTCTGTGGGTTGTTGCTCGGCGGCAGGAGCTTCCGCTGCTTCTTCTTTTACTGACTCTTCAGTTGTCGGTTTTTGGCTTTGCTCTTCATCACCAAAACCTAGCCACGAAAGTAATCCGCGCTTCTTTTTTTCCGTCATCTGGGGCTATCCTAGATTGTCTTCTTATCTATTAATGACTCTTTTCTGACAAGAATATTAACTTTACAGAAAAGGCGAATGACAAAGTTGTGAAAACTTTCCAATTAGGTGAATCTAATCTTATTAGTGTTACACTCTGTCATCTTGAATATTCTGGGCTGTATCCAAGCTCAAAGCTTGGGCGATTGGGTATAGTATCACTTTATTAGCGGTCAAAAAATCTATGGTAAGACGTCGCCAGCAAAACTCATCACAAAAAAAGCCAACAACAGGCTTTGTACGCATTATTAGTGGTTTATGGAGAGGCAGAAAGCTCCCTGTTCATGATGCAGAAGGCCTACGCCCAACCACGGATCGCGTAAAAGAAACCCTGTTTAACTGGTTAGCTCAAGATGTGCCGCAGGCGAAGTGTCTCGACTTGTTCGCCGGCTCAGGAGGTTTAGGCTTTGAATCCGCTTCGCGCCAAGCCGATCAAGTGACGATGATTGAACTAAACCCACAAGCATTTCAGCAACTGCAAAAGAATGTCGCGTCTTTGAATGCCAACAACATTCAAGTTGTGAACACCGATGCGATCAGCTTTTTGCAGCAACCGGGTACGCCTCACCACGTAGTATTCATCGATCCGCCGTTTCGCAAAGGATTATTGGATGAAACCGTGACCTTGCTGGAGCAAAACGGCTGGCTTGCTGAAGATGCGATGATTTATATTGAAACTGAAAAAGAGCTGAACATTGCTGGGCTACCAGAAAACTGGCACCTGCACCGCGAGAAAACCGCAGGTCAAGTGAGTTACCGTTTGTACGAACGCTCACCAGCTTAAAGCCTCAATTTAAAAGGATAGTTAAATGAAAGCATTATTGATACTGGCTAAAGCGGCCATCGCCTTTGTCTGGTTCGTATTGATCCTCAACTTCTTTATGCCATTCCCGGGCAAAGCAGCGATTGCGTTGTACATCATGACCGCTTTCTTGTTCATCATGCACGGTTTGCAAATGGCGATCTTCATCGGCGCGTTTGGTGACAAGATTAAGATGAGCACATGGGAAAAGTACTCAATTTTGATTTTTGGTATTTTCGCTCTGCTCGATATTCGTCGTAAGCACATGATGTAACTGACAGATAAACGAAAGCCGCTCATCGAGAGCGGCTTTTTTGTATCATTCTATAGGCAAAGACTTAACCCATGTAGCTCTTCACACCATCTAGGAACATCTGGGTAGAAATCATTACCAACAGCAACCCCATCAAACGCTCAATCGCTTTCAGGCCGCGCTCTCCCAAAATGCGGTGGAAGAAACTGTAAAACATCAAAATGAAGAAAGTTGCGCCCCAAGCAATCAACACCGCAGCAGACAGCTCCATAATCTTGTCTGGATGCTGAGAAGAGAGCAAAAGCAGCGCAGCAATCACCGAAGGCCCGGCAATCATAGGGATGGCCATCGGCACAATAAATGGCTCTTCACCTGCGGCTAACCCGTTAATACTGCCAGCACTTGGGAAAATCATCTTAATCGCGATGATAAACAGAATGATACCGCCAGAAATACTCAAGGTCTCAGGTTGAACATGAAGGAAGCTCATGATGCTCTGCCCTGCGAATAAGAACAGCATCAGAATCATCAAGGCAAATACTAGCTCACGGATCAGTACTTTTCGGCGACGCTTCGCATCTAAGTGTTTGAGAATGGACAACACAATCGGCAAGTTGCCGAGCGGATCCATAATAAGAAACAGCATGGTCGCTGCAGAAAGAATGTCCATGTTCTGACCTCGACAGAAAAGTTGGCGGCCAGTATAGCAAAGTGATTGAGTGAAGATATGACTGAAGGCGAAATGAGTTTATCGCCTTCATAAATAATCAGTTAGCCGCAATTTAGTGATTGCAAACACGCGCCATATTTACGACAAACTGACCTTCCAGTTCGCGTACTTTTTCGCGCTTTAGCAAAAACTCTAGCAATGCATCTAAGTCTAGATCATTCAGCTTACAGGTATGAAAGCGTGCCTCAGAACCAAAATGAGCCGCAAGCTCATCACGATTCATTGGGGTTTCACGAAGTAGGTTCAGTAAGTTATGAGCATGAATTTCAGTCATCATCGGCTCCAGTCATCAAATTGAATTCGTCCAGTTTACTTAAAACCTGACCGCTTACTTTGACCTAAGTTAGTAAATGATAGAGGCAACAATTAATGCATGAGCCAAAAAGTAACTGCCGCTCACCCAAACATAGGCGTGTTTCATCGGCTTACGATAACCATGTATCGCATAGGCCAAGGCGGAGTAAATCATCACGACAGTTCCGCTAAACCCAAGCGCATTGGCAAAATTAGGCACTTGTAGCCACACCTCCCCTGCAGCCCACGCCAACTGGACCAGCAGAATCCCCATGATCACGACCGGGAAGACCATCGAGTCTAATTGCGGCAATAAGAGGAAGAACGCCACAATACTCGCGGCTAGCAGCAGAGCTAATAGCCACCACACAATGTCACCATTGAGCTGAACCCAGAACGATTTGCTATAGCAGATTTGTGCCAGTAGATAACCAGCAAAATAGAGAGGTTTACGAGACTTAAAAGAATGGAGCGTATCAGCAAACATCGATACCACTAGACCACCAACGATCCAATAGGTGTGAGGTGCCGAGGAACCCTCAGTCAGTGCTAAAATCAGCAATAAGAGCAGAGTAAAGATTTTAAATGTCAGAGACTGCGTTGGATTGGACTGTTTTGCCCCCAACACGGAATACATCCCCGATAGCCCTATCGCTAACCAACTCCACATGCCGATACACCTTTCACGTAATCTCGCCGCTAGTCTAGGTAGACCAATCTTGATGTAAAGGCATAATCCATGAAAGTTGGATCTTGATAGCGAATCGCAACATTTTGTAGACGTAACTTAGTCAATTGCTGCTTAGGTTTTTTCTCACAACCATTGAGCTCAGCTATCTCACTCTCGATGTTATCGACAATCTCATCAAAAGCCCCAACCATTATAAATTGAAAAACAAACCGTCAATTTGTTCGACATACAACCACTGTGGGCAAATTATCAACACAAAAACCGAATCCACCTCCTCAGACCTCTAAAACAGCTAAAACAGGTACCTCATGACAATACAAATGTCTGCTAAGCCAGCAATAAGATAGAGTAAAAATTCAAACAACCAGACATAACCAACTGATATAGCTAAATATACTGACAAAAAAGCACAAAAACATAAACTTAGATAACTTAGCTAAAAGCCAAACCCTTTTGAGACCGAGATTTTCTCATCAGATAGGAAAAGGCGAACTAAATAGACGTCCGTCTACGTCAGCCTCATTAGCACAAAACCAATTTTTCTCAACTTTTGAGAAATTCAGCAAAAATAGTCAGCCAACTATAACACTGAAACAAGAAACACTATTCCAGCATAAAATTACTCATATTTAACACTTTAAAATCAACAACTTAAAATGAAAAAGAAGAGAAAACCATCAAGTCGAACACTTAAAGAACAGCACAAAAAACACAGTTTTATTAGTCAATTTAGGGTTAAAATGCCCAAGTTAAGTTCGAGTTTTGAAAACTTTTCCGCTTTGAAGTTGATCAAAGCTCAAAAACAGTGCTATATTATTTACATCGAGTTCATCAATGATTTTAGGGGTAGTGTTATGATTTCTTCTTCTCAAAAACAAGGGCTGGTAATGATTGCAGTGGTTGTTGGTTTAATGACACTGCCAATGATGTACTAAGTTACTGTTTAAAATAAAAAAGGGACGCATTCGCGTCCCTTTTTTATTATTCAAACTGTGTGTTCTACAAATGCTTAACCAGAATGTCCCAATGCATGTAGTAGAAGCCAAGTGCAGCAAGCGTAATCAAGGCCATTAACAAAATCGCCGCTCGCCAAATAAAGCGTGAACTCCTCGGCGTCAGTTCCTTTTCGCAGGCATCACATGCCGCCAAGAAACCTTTTCGATCGTCCAACTTGTAATCCTCTTCGTGAACAACCTTATTCCGCACAGTTGCGATAAATCGCAGTTTAGCAACAACATCATGCGGCAAGCGCTCTTCACAACTGGTGATCAGTTGATGTAACCCTTTCCCTTCTGCGTGGTATTGCGTTCGCAGAAGTTTTTCGATCGTTCGGGTACGCATGACTACTTTCTCAATATCTGACATCGTAACCCTCCTTACTTGATCCTTCCTTCGTCCGTTGTTTCATTCTTCTATAAATTTAGAACTTTTTCGAGCCAAAAGGTGCAAATTTCCTTTTAAATTGTGCTCTTGAACGCATATAAAATGTGAAGTGCGCCGAATAAAATCTAAGACACTTTTACTAGATCACGAATAATTTATCTCAACTCGTAGTTTAATCAGGGAGTTCTGTAAAATAGGCGCCAATGAAACATTGGAGGTTATCATGCCAATCTCACTTATTTTGGCTCTGTTCGCTCTGATTGCGTTTGGAGCATGGGCATTTTTCCGCTTCTACAGCAAACATTACTTTGGTGAGGATGCACCTGAGCAGAGTGCTCAAGTGACCATCTTGGACAAGCAAGCGATAGAAGTACCGGATGCCGAGCCTGGCCAAGACGATCAAGAATATTGGATTTATGTACAACGCGGCTCAATTGGGCCAAAGCGCGAATTTCAAATCGGTGTGCACTATTACCACGCGCTGAACCCAGGTGATAAAGGCACATTGACCTACCGTGGCGATAAGTTCTTGCACTTCGCCCTAAACCGCTAATTTACGGCAACAACCAGCGAGTCTTGGCGGACTTAGAGAACAGATAGCTCATCGCCAAGGCTCCAGCACCACTCAGTACAATCCATAGCGGAATCACCCATGCTGGATGGCCTTGATACCAACCGAACGCTTTCATCGGCCACAAGAAAATTGGGTGAAGAAGATAAATACCCAAACTGTGCTGGCTAATAAAACTCACCACTTTCTGTGCTTTGGGCGCTAGGCCTTCTCCAAAGTAACGACACAGCATAAAAATCATCGACGCGGCGAGAATCACGTTCAATGTTTTGTATGAGAACCAACGCCCTACTGTGTACTTGTCCGCTTCTAAACTGTTGCTCACCACCATAGTAAAGGTCACTGCCAATGCCACCAGCCCTAATGCCGTAAACCCCGTGACGACAGAACGATTAAGTGGGACTTTCTGAAACAACACATAACCGAGTGGTAAATACCCCATATAAAGCCAGTATTGATTGCTCCACGGTCCATCAATTTTGAATAGGAATAAAGTGCTGGTGAGTAACCAAACCGCCAAGTACGCATAGAGGACACTGTCGTCACAATTGCGGACTACCCATTGAAACAACGGAATCACAAAATAGAGCGGAATAAAGTAATAGAAGAATCCAAGATGGTAGTAAGTTGCATGATGCGGACTGTTGCTCACCACTTCTTCAACGGTCGAAAAATCAAAGCCTTGCGCCGTCCAACCTGACAAATACGCATAAAACATCGACCAAACTAAAAAAGGCACCAACACTTTACCTAAACGCCGTTTGACGTAGTACTTGGCATCAAAAGGACGTGTATCACTGAGCATCAAAGCTCCCGTGATCAAAATGAATACCGGCACCGCCCAACGGGTCACACTGTTCACACCGACCGCCGTTGCCCATTGGTCAAATGGAATCACGCCCAACTCATTACGATATGGCGCTAACACGTGAATAGCGATCACTGCCACTGCAGCAACACAACGTAATAAGTCGAAAAACAGAACCCTTTCTCTCATACCCTTTCCTAATTTGCGTAACTTCACGTCTATAGCATAGGGCAATTTTCATCCGGTTAAATAGTTAACAATCTGTTTTTGCTTATTTTTAACTCAACGATGACGCACCAATATCATTGATTTGCAAAATGGTTGATGACAAATCCTATTGTACAAATGGGATCACTAGCCCTAAGCTTTCTCGGATATGAAACAGATCTAACCGTTTCATTCCTTTAGGATGCTGGACAGATTATTAAGAGAGGTCTTTATGAAGAAAACATTATTAGCGTCACTGGTGTGTGTAGTGGCTTTAGCTGGATGTAATCAAAAGGAAGAGGCCGTGGCACCAACACAATCGCAACCGGAAGCGAACCCTATCTGCAGCGCTGACAACCTTGCTGGCGGCTGGTCAAAAGGTGAAGTCACACCTGAAGCTCAGCAAGCACTCGATTTTGTACTTGGTCAGATGAATACCGCAGCTAAGCTAAAAGAGATCTTAAGCGTACGCACTCAAGTGGTTAATGGCCTTAACTACGCGATTGAATTCGAAATGGACAATGGTGAAGTTTGGAACACCATCGTTTACCGCTCACTGAAAGGTGATATGGAAATGACGCAGCCAGCACAACAAGGCCGCATTTGCCCATAAGCAAGACTTGCTGATTTGCGATATTGAATCGTAAAAACAAAAATGGCTCCCAAGGCGGAGCCATTTTTTATTCTGAATCGTAAGTCGATTTAAGCCGTCGCCACTTTGGCTTTTGGTAGCTTGATAGAGATGACCGTCGCTAGCGCTAAGAAAGCAAATGACACCCACAGACATGCCGCTAAACCCGCTTCTTGGTAAATCCAACCGGATAGAACCGTACCAATCAAACGTCCCATTGCATTCGCCATATAGTAGAAGCCGACATCCAGTGAAACGCCATCGCCTTTCGCATAACTAACGATCAGGTAAGAGTGCAGAGATGAGTTCACCGCAAACAAAGCACCGAAAATCATCAAGCCCACGACAATAACAAGCTCTGGCTGCCAGCCGATTTGCACGCCATAAGCAATCGCACCAGTGATGACAGCCAGGATACCCGCCCAAATCAGAGCCGCACTGCCATCTGGCACTCGACCTTGCGCTTTGCCGGTAATACGAGGCGCAAAACCTTGAACGAATCCGTAAGCAATCACCCAAGCCGCAAGGAAGCCGCCTACCATCAGGTGATCCCAACCAAAAACGCTGCCAAGATAAATCGGCAGTGCAACAACAAACCACACATCACGCGCACCAAATAGGAACATACGTGCAGCGGAAAGAATGTTCACCGATTCTGACTTGGAAAAAATTTGACGGAACTTAGGTTTGCTCTTCGCCTTACCCATATCCGCTTCTAGCCAGATCAAGCTGCATACAAACACAACAGCCAGCACACTTGCCATGATGACCATCGAAGTTTGGAAGCCAAACGCCGATAGCAGCAAACCACCAACGAAGAAGCCCGCACCTTTCAGCGCATTCTTCGAGCCCGTTAAGATCGCAACCCACTTATAAAGTGCACCTTGCTGCTCGTCTGGCACCAAAGTTTTGATCGCGCTCTTGGCACTCATCTTATTTAAGTCTTTGGCAATACCCGAAATTGCCTGCGCCGCCATTACCCAAGGAATGGTCAACCAAGCATTGGGCACAGCCAACATCAGCAAGGCAAAAATCTGCATCCCTAAGCCGACGTTCATGGTTTTGTTCAAACCAAGTCGAGCACCTAGCCAGCCACCAACCAAGTTGGTCACTACACCAAAAAATTCATAGAAAAGAAACAACGAAGCAATCGCTAAGCTTGAGTAGCCTAAGTCATGGAAGTAAAGCACCACCAGCATACGTAGTGCACCATCCGTCACGGTGAAGTTCCAATAGTTGAACGTCACAAGCATATACTGACGAATACTTTTGCTTAGTTTTGAAATCATAACGACCTCAGATGTACAGCGTTTAGGGCATTTAGATCATGATATTCCAAATGCTCTATGACCTGAACACCAGCATTGAGTCATCTCAATACTGGCGCTAAATTGTGAAACAACAACTGATGAGACACCCAAACATTACTTGTTAACAAACAATAAGTTAAGCATAAGACCAGTAAGCAAAAATCACATAAATTGGTAAGCCATTACGGCATAAAGAGAGCTTTTGGATCATGATGTTCCAAAAGCCCTATAAGCTGATCAAGCGTTTTGAGCTACACGTTCGATGTACTCAACTTGTACTGGCTTTGTGAAAGCACCAGGACGCAGCGCTTGCACTTCACGTACGATATCTTCTAGCGCCCAATCTTTCTCTAGCAGTAGGTGCGCAGCAAACAAACCTGTGCGACCAGAGCCACCCATACAGTGCATTGCAACCTTGCCACCTTGAGCTAGAATCGCGTGCAGTTCAGGACTCGCTTGTGACCATTTTGCAGCGAACTCTTCGCCCGGAGCACAGTCATCTTCGATCTCAATTTGGAACCATTTCATGCCTAACTGTTGGGTTAATTCGCCCAATGCAGACACGTCTTTGGACGCTAGTTCAGCATTATCAAGGGCAGTAACAATCGCTTCTACACCTTGCGCTTTTAACTGTTCTAGCGAAGCTTGCAGCTCAACGCCTTTGGTACCTGGACATGGAGTCAGTACCAACGCGCCCGCTTCTAAATCTAATTGCCATGTAGGATGAGACATCTTAAAACTCCTTATGCCATACCAACGTTACGAACCAATTCTGCAGTACGCGTCGCGTAACCCATTTCGTTATCGTACCAAGCGTAAATCTTCACCATACGAGAACCCACTACCATGGTTGATTGTGCATCAACGATAGTTGAACGTTGGTCGCCTTTGTAATCAATAGAAACCAATGGACGCTCTTCAAAACCAAGGATGCCGTTTAGCTCGCCTTCAGAAGCTTCTTTCAGTAGTGCGTTAACCTCTTCTGCCGTGGTATCACGTTTCACATCAAAAATGATGTCTGTCAGCGATGCGTTTGCTAGAGGAACACGAACCGCGTGACCGTTAATCTTGTCTTTTAGGTCCGGGAAGATTTCCACAATTGCAGTCGCACTGCCCGTTGTGGTTGGGATCAGGCTCATGCCACATGCACGTGCACGACGTAGGTCTTTGTGCGGCGCATCCAAAATCGTTTGTGTGTTAGTTAAATCGTGAATCGTTGTGAATGACGATTGTTCAATGCCCAGTTTCTCGTGAATCACTTTCACTACTGGTGCAATACAGTTCGTTGTACAAGACGCAGCGGTTACGATGCGGTGCTGCGCTGGGTCGAAAATGTGGTCGTTCACACCCACTACGATGTTAGCTACGCCGTCTTCTTTTACTGGTGCGCTAACAACAACACGTTTGACGCCTTGTTCTAGGTATTTGTTTAGGAATGAGGTTTTGCGATGAACGCCCGTTGCTTCAATCACAACATCACATTGACCCCAGTTCACAGCATCAATATCACGCTCTTGTGAAGTCGTAATGCGCTTACCGTTGATCACCATATCTGTGCCTTCAACTTGCACTGCATGGTTCCAACGACCTTGAACTGAATCGAACTCAAGTAAGTGGCCAAGCGTCGCTGCATCACCCGCTACATCGTTGATGTGCACGAACTCTAGCTCTGGCCAATCAAACGCTGCGCGTAATGCCAAGCGACCGATACGACCGAAACCGTTAATACCTACTTTAATCGTCATAATCTTCTACCTTTTTAAACCTATAAACTGGTAACACTTACTATTAGCAGCAAGCTGCACGAGCTTTATCGTGCAATCGTGAAATGTCTTCTTGGTACTCTTTCTTCAAACAGTTTGAGGCCACCAAGTCATCAATCAATTTTTGCATCCATCCCGGTAATTGATCGGACAGCTCGTAGTACACCCATTGCCCCTGACGTTTATCAACTAAAATACCATTCGATCTTAGCTGGGCCAGATGGCGAGAAATCTTGGGCTGGCTTTGTTGTAATGCATAAGCCAAATCACCAACACAGGTTTCCCCTTCACGAACCACCAGCATTAAGCAGCGCACACGAGTCTCGTCGGAAAGAAGTTTGAAGAACTGATGTGGAAGCATAAATACATACCTACATATGGATATGCGTATATAGTTATTTAAAACTGAGATGCCGTCAAGCGATCGCGCTCGACTGTAATAAAAGTTTAATATTTGATCAGATTAGGCGCCAGAAAAGGTCTGGCTCCAGCGAACGGCTTCGCCAAGCTCAGACTTCACATCGTCGACAGAAAGCCCGAGCTGCTGAGAGAATTGCTCCACGCCCGCCCAATCGGCACGCTCGTAGCACTCTTCGATTGCCAGTAACGCGCCGTATTCACCTTGGCGATGCAACAAGGCTTGCTGCACGGAAGGACTTAACGGTAATTGTCCAACTAAAGATTCGACAGACAAATCGAGCATGGCATCGAGAATCGATAATAAGCCGATCATAAAACCCTGCTCGTTGAGATGCGCAAAAGGTTGATAGCGCGACATGGCTTCACAGAATTGAGCACGTTGCAGAGATAAGTTGTACAACTCACGTGGCTTGCTACTGGAGATATAAGACGCTACCACTAGTGAGACAAACATTTTGAGCTTTTCTTGCCCAAGGTAAATCAAGGCTTGGCGGAATGACGTGATGGTCACTTCCAACGTAGTCGATTGTGTGTTCACAAAACGCAGTAACTTATACGACAGCGTGACATCTTGGGTAATGATGTTTTCAATCCGGCCAAAGTCTGGATCAGGCACGCACACTTCTCTGAATAACTTAAGCGCCAGCACTTGTTCGGGGCTCACATATTTAGTCTGCATCACTTCGGGCTTACTGAAGAAGTAGCCTTGGAAGAATTTAAAGCCCGCCTCTTTGGCTGTCTCTTGATC